>VGCB01000630.1 GCA_016870235.1 Actinomycetota bacterium
ACGAGCGACGCGTAGCGCCGTCCGCGCGCGAGGAGCTCCTCGTGCGTGCCGATCTCGGCGACGCGGCCGCGATCGAGCACGACGATCTGGTCGGCGTCGCGCACCGTCGACAGCCGGTGGGCGATCGCGATCGTCGTGCGGCCCGCGGCGAGGTGCTCGAGCGCATCCTGCACGGCCCGCTCGGTCTGCGTGTCGAGGGCCGACGTCGCCTCGTCGAGCACGAGGATCGGCGGGTTGCGAAGCACCGTGCGCGCGATCGCGATCCGCTGCTTCTCGCCGCCCGAGAAGCGGTAGCCGCGCTCGCCGACGACCGTGTCGTAGCCCTCCGGCAAGGTCGCGATGAGCTCGTGGATCTGCGCCGCGCGCGCCGCCTCCTCGATCTCCTCGTCGGTCGCGTCGGGCCGGGCGAAGCGGAGGTTCTCGCGCACCGTCGCGTGGAAGAGGTAGGTCTCCTGCGAGACGACGCCGACCGCCTCGGCGAGCGACGGGAACGTGAGCTCGCGGACGTCGATGCCGTCGATCGTGACGCGGCCCTGCGTCGGGTCGTAGAGACGGGCGACGAGGTACGCGCAGGTCGTCTTGCCCGAGCCCGTCTCGCCGACGAGCGCCGTCTTCGTGCCCTCGCGGACGGCGAACGAGATCTCCTGCAGCGTCCAGGCCGCGTCGTCGTAGCGGAACCAGACGTCCTCGAACCGCACCTCGCCGCGGCACCGCGGAAGCGTCTGCGTCCCCTCCTCGATCTCGATCCGGTTGTCGAGGTACTCGAAGATGCGGTCGAAGAGCGCGAGCGACGACTGCACCTCGAGCTGCACGCCGAGCAGGCTGCTGATCGGGAAGAAGAGCCGTGTCTGCGCGGTCGTGAAGGCGACGAGCGTCCCTGCCGTGATCGAGCTCGACCCGTCGATCACGATCCAGCCGGCGACGAGGTAGACGAGCGCCGGCATGATCGCGAAGGTGGCGTGGATCGCCGCCATCACCCAGCGGCCGGTCATGCGGCTCCGCACCTCGAGATCGGCGAGCCGCAGGGACTCCTTCTCGAAGCGGTCGGCGAGCTCGACGGAGCGGCCCATCGTCTTCCCGAGCAGGATCCCCGAGATCGAGAGCGACTCCTGCACGATCGCCGAGACGTCCGCCATCGACGCCTGCCGCTCCGCCGTCACCTTCTTCCGCTGGGCGCCGACGCGCTTCGTCAGCCAGACGAAGAGCGGCACGAGGACGAGCGCGAAGAGCGCGAGGCGCCAGTCGAGGATCACCATCGCGACCACGGCCGCGAGCACGGAGGTGACGTTGGAGAGCACCGAGGTCGCCGTCGTCGTGACGACGTTGTCGATGCCGCCGATGTCGCTCGCGATGCGGCTCTGCACCTCGCCCGTGCGCGTGCGGGTGAAGAAGGCGAGCGAGAGCTTCTGAAGATGGCGGTAGACGGTCGCGCGCAGGTCGTGCATCACCGCCTGCCCCACCTGGTTCGAGAAGAGCGTCTGGAACACCCCGAGGGCGCCGGTGACGACCGGGATCGCGACCATGATCCCGACAAGCAGGCCGAGCAGCCAGAGGCGGCGGTCGGGCTCGCCGGTGAAGAACGTGTCGAAGACCCGCTCGAGGAGGAAGATCGGCACGACGCCGAGGGCCGACGAGAGGAGGATGAGCCCCGCCACGAGCGTCAGGCGGCGCCAGTACGGGCGGAACAGCCGGAAGATCCTCCGCGTGTTGGCCCTGCGCACGGCCGGGTCGGTCGGTCTCGCCGCCGGCTCCTCGTCCTTCATGAACGCGTCGAAGCGTCTTCCCGGCATCAGCGAAGAGTGCCTGCTCGGGTCAGCGGCCCCGCGGGGCCGGCGGGCGGGCCGTACGGCGCCCGAAGCGCCTCGACGGACGCGCGGAGCTCGTCGGTCAGCGCCCGGGCGGCGGCCACGGTGGT
>VGCB01000631.1 GCA_016870235.1 Actinomycetota bacterium
GCGGCCAGGTCGAGTCGCTCGAGCGCCGCCGACGCCGCCGCGAGATCCCGCCGGCCCTCCGCCGCGAGCAGGCCGAGGTGCGGCGTCCGGCCCAGCAGGACGTACTCGGACACCGTCAGCCACGCCGGGATCGCCGGGTCCTGCGGGACGACCGCGATCGCCCGCGCCCTCTGACGGCGCCCGAGGTCGGCGAGTGGGCGGCCGCCGACCGTGATCGTGCCGTCGAACCGGACGAGCCCGGCGAGTGCGCGCAGGAGGGTCGACTTGCCGGCGCCGTTCGCCCCCACGATCGCGACCCACTCGCCGCTGCCGACGCGCGCGGAGACGTCCTCGAGCACCAGCGCGCGACCGAGCCTGACCGACACCCCCTCGACGGCGAGCGCGGTCACCTGCCGCCCCGCGCGCGGAGGACGATCGCGAAGAACGGCGCGCCGCAGAAGGCGGTCACGATCCCGATCGGCAGCTCGGCCGGCGACAGCGCGACCCGCGCGACGACGTCGGCGAGGACGAGGAAGCCGGCGCCGACGACGAACGAGAGGGGAAGCAGCGCCCGGTAGCTCGCTCCCGTCAGCATCCGCACCGCATGGGGGACGATGATCCCGACGAACCCGATCAGACCGCTCACCGCGACCGCCGCCGCCGTCCCGACCGTCGCGGCGACGACGAGGATCAGACGCACGCGGCGGGCGTGGACGCCAAGGCTCGCCGCCTCGTCGTCGCCGAGGTTGAGCACGTCGACCACACGCCGGTGCGCGAAGATCACGGCCGCCGCGACGAGGACGTACGGCGCGATCAGGCGGACGTCGCCCCAGCCCGAGCTCGGCAGCCGCCCCAGGATCCACGAGTACACCTGCTGGAGCGTGTCGGAGTTCTGCTGCTGCACGAAGGTCTGCACCGCGGTCAGGAACGCCGTCACCGTCACCCCTGCGAGGACGAGCGTCGTCGTGTCGCGTTCCCGCCCGACCGACCGGCCGACGAGGTACGTGAGGGTGACCGCGAACCCGCCGCCGACGAAGGCCGCGGGAGGGAAGAGCTGCTGGCCCGCGAAGCCTGCCGGCAGGTAGGCGACGGCCATGGTGACGCCGAGCCCGGCGCCGGCCGCGATCCCGAGGAGGTAGGGGTCGGCGAGCGGGTTCCGGAACACGCCCTGGTAGGTGGCGCCCGCCAGCGCGAGCATGCCGCCGACGAGGACGGCGAGGGCGACGCGGGGGATTCGCAGCTCCCAGACGATCGCCTCCTGCGTCGGCGTGAGATCGCTGACGACGCCCGGCAGATGAAGCCGCGCGCCGACCGACCGCAGGAGGTCGCCGGCGCCGATCTCGATCGGCCCGATCATGACCCCGACGACGGCGGAGACGAGGAGGAAGGCGGCCGCGGCGCACGCCCAGACGGCCCGGATCCGCGCCGGGCGGATCGCGACCTTCGGGACGGGTGCCGCGGCCTCGGTCACAACTGCTACCGCTCGAACCGTGCGAGCGCGGCGCCGACGGCGCGGACGAAGTCGACGACGCGCGGCCCCCAGCGAGACGCGAGCGAGTCGTCGATCCGCACGATCGACCCGGTCCGAACAGCGCTCACGCGATCCCAGCCGGGCCGCGCGACGACGGTCTCCCGCGACTGCGCGCAGCACACGGTGTCGGCGAGCACGACGAGGTCGGGGCTCCCGGCGACGAGGTACTCGGCGGAGAGCTGCGGGTAGCCGCCGCCGGTCGCGTCGGCCTCGTCCGCGACGTTCACGAGCCCGAACAGGGCGTAGACACGCCCCACGAACGTGCGCGAGGTCGCCGTGTAGAGGTCGGGGCTGAGCTCGTGGTAGACCGTCTTGCCCGCGGCCTTCGCCGTCGTCGCTCCGACGACGGCCGCGATCCGCTTCTTCATCCGCGCCACGAGCGCATCCGCGGCCG
>VGCB01000632.1 GCA_016870235.1 Actinomycetota bacterium
CCCCGGAAGACCCGCAAGCCGCTCGGCCAGGGCCACCGCCTCCGCCAGGGCCGCGCCGGGCTCAGAGACGCGGTTGACGAGCCCGATCCCGAGCGCCTCCTCGGCGGCGAGTGCGCTCCCGAGCATGATCAGCTCCTTCGCGCGCCCCTCGCCGATCCGCCGCGGGAGCCGCTGCGTCCCGCCCGCGCCCGGCATCAGACCGAGCCGGATCTCCGGCAGCCCGAGCTTCGCGACGGGGTCGGCGACGAGCAGGTCGCACGCGAGCGCGACCTCGAGCCCGCCGCCCATCGCGCTCGCCTGGATCGCGGCGACGACCGGCTGCGGCAGCGCGCAGAGGGCGTCGAGCGCGCGCCGGCTGATCCCGACGTGCTCCTCGATCGCGGCGGGGGTGTCGAGGAAGCCGCGGAACTCGTCGAGATCGGCCCCAGCCATGAACGCCTTCTCGCCCGCGCCGGTGAGGACGACGGCGCGCACGCCCTCGTCCGCCGCCAGCGCGCTCGCCGCCGCGCCGAGCGCCTCGAGGATTGCGTTCCCGAGCGCGTTGACCGGCGGGTTGTCGACGGTGACGACGGCGACCGGGCCGTCGATCGCGACGCGGACGGCGTCGCTCACCGCGCCTCCCCGTAGTCGTACAGGCCGCGGCCGGTCTTGCGGCCGAAGTGCCCGGCGTTGACGAGCGCACGGAGGGTCTGGGGGACGAGGAAGCGGTCGCCGTAGTTCCGCGCGAGGTTGTCGGCGACGTGCTCGACCACGTCGAGGCCGCTCAGGTCGGCCGTCGTCAGCGGTCCCATCGCGTGGCCGAAGCCCAGCTTGCACGCCTTGTCGATGTCCTCCAGCTCCGCAATCCCCTCCTCGTAGATCCGCCCTGCCTCGACCATGAACGACGCGATCAGGCGCGAGGTGATGAACCCGGGTGTGTCCTTCTTGCAGACGATCGTCTCCTTGCCGTACCGCTGCGCGAGGTCGAGCGTCGCCTGCAGGGTCTCGTCGGAGGTCTCGATCCCGCGGATCACCTCGATCAGGTTCATCAGCGGCGGCGGGTTGAACCAGTGGCTGCCGACGACGCGGTCGGCCCGCTTCGTCGCCGCCGCGAGCTTCGAGATCGGGAACTGCGAGGTGTTGGAGGCGAAGATGACGTCGTCCCGGCACACTGCGTCGAGCCGGCGGAGCACGTCGACCTTGGCGTCGAGCACCTCGATCACGGTCTCGATCACGTGGTCGGCCTCGCCGCCGGCCGCGTCCAGGTCGGTCGAGCCGGTGATCCGCGCGCGGGCCGAGCCGTCGTCCTTCCACTTCTCGAGCCCTCGCTCGATCCGCTTCAGGCCACGCTCGATCGCCGCCTCGTCGACCTCCACGATGGTGACCTGGAAGCCCGCGGCGGCGACGACCTGCACGATCCCGCTCCCCATGACGCCGCCGCCTCCGACGACGGCGATCCTCTCAACGGCCATCCACGTCCTCCTCGTCTCGTTGCCTCGCGCTCCCGCCGACCATACCGCGTTCCCGGCACCCCGCGAACGACCCTCCGGTTCGGCCGACCGACGCCGGCCCGTAGCGCCTGACCCCGTTCTCGTCGACGCGCGACACGACCGAGCCGAGGCGCTCGAGCCGGTCGAGGATGCAGAGCGTCCCCGAGAGCGAGGCGTGCAGCGGGTAGAAGCCGGCGGCCGCGCCGAGGACGTCCACCGTGACCTCCCAGGCGGAACGACCGCCGCCGGCGAGGGCCGCGAGGATCCGCTCCGGCGCGCGCTCGATCGCGGCGACGCACGCGGCGATCCGCGCGTCGGCGTCGGGCTCCGGGTCGCCGTGGCCGGGGAGGAGCAGGACCGGCGCGAGCGCGCGGACGCGGGCCAGCGACTCCACGTGCTCGAGCCAGGGGTCGGGCGTGTAGTCGTGCTCGACG
>VGCB01000633.1 GCA_016870235.1 Actinomycetota bacterium
CAGGTCACCTTCATCGGCTTCGGCAAGTTCAGCGTCTCGCAGCGTGCGGCCCGAGACGGCGTCAACCCGCGCACGAAGGAGCCCGTGCGCATCCCGGCCGCGACCGTGCCGAAGTTCAGCGCCGGCTCGCAGCTGAAGAAGGCCGTTAACTAGCTTGCCGCTCGCGCGCGCGTCTGGTGGTGTCAGGACCCAGGTACCAGACGCGCGCGCGAGCCTTGTCGATTGCCTGCCTGGCCGTGTTCTCGCGCGTCCGGTGGGGTGTGGGACCGACGTACCAGACGCGCGAGAACACGGCCCCGCTCGGGTAGGGCTGGGGCTCGAGTCGATCGATCCGTTTCCTGAAGCCAGGGGAACGGGGTTCCCCTAGGGAACCCCTCCTGCGTTTGTGTCCTGCATCTGCGTTTCCGCGTCTGGCTTCAGCCAGACGCGACCTTGATCGAGGGCCTGGCCGTGTTCTCGCGCGTCCGGTGGGGTGAGGGACCGAGGCACCAGACGTGCGCACTCCCGGATCCTGAAGCCAGCGGAACCGGAGGTTCCCCTTGGGAACCCCCCTGCATTCGGATCCTGCATCTGCCGTTCCGCGTCTGGCTTTAGCCAGACGCCTGAGGTTGACCCGCAAGGAGTTGTAATCGAACATATGTTCGACTACAGTCGTGCTCCATGCAGCTGTCGTTCGATGCGGCCGACAGGCTCGTGGAGCTCGTGGAGGCACGGCGGGACGCCGTCCCGGTCGACGAGGCCGCACGGGTGCTGTTCGCGCTCACGAGCGCGCCGACGGCCGTCGCCCGCTCCCTCCTCGAGGACGTGGTCGCGGGAGACGCCCGGCTCCGGTGGCGGGCGGCGGGCGTCGGGCTCGCGAGCCCGGCCGGCGGCGACGTCCTGATCGAGGACGCGCACCTCGTCGTCTTCGACCTCGAGACCACGGGCCTCTCGCCGTCGACGTCGCGGATCTGCGAGATCGGCGCCCAGCGGGTTCGCGCGCTCGAGCTCGAGGACACCTTCGCGACGCTCGTCGATCCCGGCACGCCCCTCCCGGTCGCCGTGTCGCGTCTCACCGGGATCGCGCCGGCGGCGCTCGCCGGAGCGCCGGCCGCGCAGCTCGCCGTCCGCCGCTTCCTCGCCTTCGCGGGCGACGCGGCGATCGTCGCGCACAACGCCCGCTTCGACCTCGCCTTCCTCGATCGCGAGGTCGAGCGGCTGACCGGACGGCGTGTCGCGGCCCCCGTCGTCGACACCGTCTGGCTCGCCCGCCGGCTGCTGGGCGATCGCGTCCGTCGGGTCGGGCTCGCGTCGCTCGCGCACTTCTTCGGCGTGCCGACCGAGCCGTGCCACCGGGCGCTCCCCGACGCGCGCGCGACCGCCGAGATCCTCCTGCGCCTCCTCGGCCTGGCTCAGGAGCGGGGCGCACGGACGCTCGCCGACCTCGTCGAGCTGTCCGCGCCACGAGCGCGCAAGCTCCACGCGAAGCGCGCGCTCGTGGCGGAGGCGCCCACGCTGCCGGGCGTCTACGTGTTCCGGGACGTGCACGGCCAGGCCCTCTACGTCGGCAGGGCGCGCCGCCTCCGCACGCGCCTGCGGTCGTACTTCGAAGGGACGCGGCAGCGACCGGCCGTCGAGGCGGCGCTCGCAGCGCTCGACCGCGTGGACTGGCAGGTCGTCGGGTCGGAGCTCGAGGCGGCGCTCGAGGAGATGCGGCTGATCCAGGCGCTTCGTCCTCCGGCGAACGCGCGCGGGGCCCGGCCCGACCGCTACGTGTACCTCGACAGGACCGCGCGCGGCTGGAAGGTGTCGGCAGCGCCAACCCCGCTCGGGCCGCTGCGCAGCCGGCGGCTCGCGGAACGCGCGGCGCGCGCGCTCGAGACGGGCGAGGGCGAGCCTGCCCAGGCCCTGGCTGA
>VGCB01000634.1 GCA_016870235.1 Actinomycetota bacterium
CAACCGTCCGGCGAGCTGGTCTACACTGGGGGACCCCGTGTTCGAAATTGGACCGAGCCTCCGTGAGGCGCGTGCCCGGCAAGGCCTCACGATCGACGCCATGGAGCAGCGGACGAAGGTCCGCGCGAAGTACCTTCGCTTCCTCGAGGACGAGCGGTTCTACCTGCTCCCCGGTGACACGTATACGAAGGGCTTCCTCAAGGTGTACGCGAACGAGCTCGGGCTCGACGGACAGCTCTACGTCGACGAGTACAACTCGCGCTTCGCCTCCGGCGACGACGAGGTGCAGTTCCGGGCGCGGCGGGTCCAGCCGGCGCGGCACCGCCGCCAGCAGCGGCGGGAGTCTCGCCTCGTCGCGATCGGGGTCGGCGTGATCCTGATCGTCACCGGCCTCGTGATCGCCGCGTGGCGGTTCGGCGGCGTCGAGTCGCCGAGCGTGAACGGGATCGAGAACCGGGACGGGAAGAGGGCTCCGGCGGCGAACGCACGACTGCCGCAACGCGTCACGCTCGAGATCGCCGCCGTCAAGGGCCCGAGCTACGTCGAGGTATGGCGCGGCTCGCGCGCCGGGACGCAGCTGTACGCGGGCACGCTCGAGCGCGGGCAAGTACAGCGCTTCACCGAGCGCAAGCTCTTCGTCATGGCCGCGAAGCCCCGCCGGGTCGTCGTCAAGATCAACGGAAGCCGTCACGCCCAGTTCGACGGCGAGCTCGACGTCGCCGCTGCAGCAGCCGTTCGCGGGTGAGACGCCCTCGCGCGGCGATCGTCGTCACGGGCAGCGAGCTCGTTCGCGGCGAGCGGAGCGACCTCAACGGGCCGTTCTACGCGCGCGAAGCGCTCTCGCTCGGGCTCCAGCCGATCCGGGTCTCGATCGTCGGCGACGACGCCGACGAGCTCGAGGCCGCGCTCCGCGAGGGCTCGACGGCCGACGTCTGCCTCGTCTCCGGCGGCCTCGGCCCCACCCATGACGATCGGACGGTGGAGCTCGTCGCCCGTGTCGCGGGCGTCGGCCTCGCCGTCGACGTGTCGCTCGCGGCCCGGATCGAGGAGATCTCCCGCTCGATCGCGGAGCGCCTGCAGCGGCCCTACGCCGACTTCGCGGCCGGCGTCACGAAGCAGGCGACGCTCCCGGTGGGCGGCGTGTACGTCGGTCCGGCCGGGACGGCGCCCGGGGTCGTGCTCCCAGTGGCCGGGTGCGTGTACGTCGTCCTGCCCGGGCCCCCGTCCGAGCTGCGACGACTGTGGCCCGAGGTGCTCGCGACGGCGCCGCTCCAGGCCCTCCTCGCGAGAACGGCGCCGCCCGAGCGACGGGTTCTCCGCCTGTTCGGGGTCAGCGAGTCCGCGGTGGCGAAGGCGCTCGCCGACGCGGGCGGCGACGGGGGTGGGGTGGAGGTCACGATCTGCGCGCGCGAGTTCGAGATCCACGTCGACGCGGTCGTGGAACCGGGCGCCGAGGCCCGAGCGGACGCCCTCCTCGCCGCCATGCGGGAGCCCGTCGAGGAGCACGTCTTCGCCGAGGACGAGCGCAGCGTGGGCGAGATCGTCCTCGGGCTCTGCCGGGCCCGTGGCTGGACGCTCGGCACGGCCGAGTCGTGCACGGGCGGGCTCGTGGCGGCGCGGCTCACCGACGTCCCCGGCTCGAGCGACGTCTACCTCGGCTCCATCGTCGCCTACGCGAACGAGATCAAGCGGCGCGAGCTCGGCGTCCCCGAGGAGGTGCTCGAACGGCACGGCGCCGTCTCCGCGGAGACCGCCGCGGCGCTGGCCCATGGCGCGCGCGACCGGCTCGGCGTCGACGTCGCGATCGGGGTCACGGGCATCGCGGGGCCCGGCGGCGCGATGCCGGGGAAGCCGGTCGGGCTCGTCCACCTCCACGCGGTCACGCCCGCC
>VGCB01000635.1 GCA_016870235.1 Actinomycetota bacterium
GAAGCCGACCGGGTTCGAGACGCTCGCGACGCGGATCTGGAGCGCGACGAGCGTCGATCAGTACTCGGACGCGGCGCCTGCTGCCCTGCTCCTCGTGCTGCTGTCGGCGCCGGTCGTATGGGTGCTTGCGGCCCGGGGGACGCTGGGGCACCGCAGCTGACGCCGGGGCCCGGAGCTCAGCTGAGCGTCAGGCGCTGCCAGACGTTGTCGAGGAGGTGCGTCACCGCAGGCCAGAGGAGGACGCTGCGTCGGTGATCTCGGCCGACCGTCTCGGCCCCAGCAGATCGGGGATCCGGGCGAGAGCCTGGCGTCCTGTGACGGCGCTGCGGCGCGCGAACGCTGCCTCGACGTCAAGGACCGGACGACCACCGAGGCGACGGTTTGGGGGGCACGCCGACGCCGTCCGGGCCCGGTGGCGCAGGCGACTGCCGGGCGGGTGGGCTACTCGGGGAGAAGCGCGACCTTGCCGTCGTGCAGCCGGATCGAGACACGGGCGCCGATCGGGACGACCTCGTTGGAGGGACGCTGGGAGACGAGCTCGACCCCGTCGAACCGGACGCGGTAGGCGACGTCGTGGCCACGGAACTCGCGACCGACCACCTCGGCGTTGCCCGCGGGGTCGGGGCAGAGCTCGAGGAGCTCCGGCCGGATCATCACCTCGACGGCGTGCAGGTGCGACGAGCCGTTCGCCGGGAACCGGCCGAGCGCCGTGTCGACGAGACCGTCTCGGACCCGTCCGGGCAGCACGTTCCCGGCTCCGACGAACTCGGCGGCCCAGCGGGAGACGGGGCCGTAGTACAGCTCCTCCGGCGTGCCGGCCTGCACGACGCGGCCGTCGCGGACGAGCGCGATCCGGTCGGCGACGGAGAACGCCTCCTCACGGTCGTGCGTGACGAGGATCGTGGTCACGCCGAGCGGGCGGAGGACCAAGGCCACCTCCTGCCGGAGCGTCTCCCGCAGCTGCGGATCGACGTTCGACCAGGGCTCGTCGAGGAGGATCGCGTCGGGGCTCGGGCCGAGGGCGCGGGCGAGCGCGACGCGCTGCTGCTGCCCGCCCGAGAGCTCGTGCGGGTAGCGCTCGCCGAGCCCGCAGAGGTCGACGAGCGCGAGGAGCATCGGCACGCGCTGCCGGCGCGCCTCGCGCGGGAGCCCGAAGGCGACGTTCTCGGCCACGGACAGGTGCGGGAAGAGCGCGTAGTCCTGGAAGACCATCCCGACGCGTCGCCGCTCCGGCGGCACCCAGGCGGTGGAGCCGGCGACGGTGGTGTCGCCGATCGCGATCGTGCCGGCATCCGGCTGCTCGAACCCGGCGATCAGCCGGAGCAGGGTCGTCTTGCCGCAACCGGAGGGGCCGAGCAGCGCGACGAGCTCCCCGGGCGCGACGGTCAGGGTCGCGTCGTCGACGGCGACGACGCCGCCGAAGCGCTTGCTCACCTCGCTGACCTGGATCGCCGAGCCGGGCATGTAAGGCGAACCTTACAGGCGGTGTCCACAGCGCGCGAGGGGCTTCGCTCGGCGCCGCCGCTACCGTCGGCTCGTGCCGCTCGCGTCCGTCTTCCCTCTGGTCACCTCCCGCACGCTCGCGCGGCCGTTCACCTACGAGGTGCCGGAGGAGGTCGGCCGCGGCGCCGTCGTCGCGATGCGGCTCGGACGGCGGCGCGTGCGCGGCGTCGTCTCGGACGTGGGAGTCGAGGCGCCGGACGGGGTGAGGACGATCGCGGTCGACGGCGTCGTCGACGACATCCCGGCGTCGCTCGTCGATCTCGCCCTCTGGCTGGCCGACTACTACGGCTCCTCTCCCGCGCGGGCGCTCGAGCTGGTCGCCCCGCTGCGCCGCCGTCCCCGCGGCGAGCGCCCGTCGCCGGCGGCGCGCGACGGCCTCGGCGG
>VGCB01000636.1 GCA_016870235.1 Actinomycetota bacterium
GGCGGCGAGCCGCACGCGCCGACGGCCGACTTCGCCCTCGTCCACGAGGCCGTGCACAAGGCGAAGCACCTCGGCAAGCGGATCAGCGTCGGGCCGATCGTGTCGAGCGACGTCTTCTACCAGCCGGATCCTGACCAGGCGCGGCGCTGGTCGGAGCGCGGGATCCTGGCGGTCGAGATGGAGGCGGCGGTGCTCTTCACGCTCGGGGCGCTCCGCCGGATCCAGGCGGGCTGCATGCTCATCGTCAGCGACGTCATCGTCGACGGCGCGTTCCTCCGCATCTCGGACGAGGAGATGCGGAAAGCGGTCGACGAGATGACCGAGCTCGCGCTCCACGTCGTGACCGCGTAAGGCGAGCGATGACGGTGGAGAGGGTCGTCTTCCTCGTCAACCCGGCGAGCGCGAACGGCTCGACCGGGAAGCGCTGGCCCGAGCTCGCCCGCGCGGCCGCGACCGAGGGGCTCGTCGGGGACACGTTCGTCAGCCAGCGGCCCGGGCACCTGTCCGACCTCGCGAGGCGGGCGGCGCGCGAGGGAGCGACGCTGCTCGTCGTCGTCGGCGGCGACGGATCCGTCAACGAGACGGTGAACGGCCTCGTGGAGATCCCCGACCCACCCGCCGTCGCCGTCGTCCCCCGTGGCACCGGCTGGGACTTCACCCGGACGTTCGCGATCCCGCGCGACATCCGCAAGGCGGCGCGCGTGGCGCTCCACGGAGCGACGCGCGAGGTCGATCTCGGCCGCGCCGAGTACCGCGCCTGGGACGGCTCCGCCGGCTCATCCCTCTTCGCCAACGTCGGCAGCGCCGGAATGAGCGGTGCGATCGCCCAGCGGGCGAACGAGACGACGAAGGCCCTCGGCGGCAAGGCCTCCTACGTGCTGGCGACGTTCACGGTCTTCTCCCACTGGCGCGCGAGCGAGATGCGCGTCACCGTCGACGACGAGACGCGGAGCGGCACGATGATCGACGTCGTCGTCGCCAACGGCCGGTACTTCGGCGGCGGGATGAGGATCTGCCCCGAGGCAGAGCCCGACGACGGCCTCTTCGACGTGCTCACGATCGGCGACCTGACCAAGCGCGACCTCGCGACGACGATGCCGAAGACCTACCGCGGCACGCACCTGCCGCATCCGAAGGGCGAGCTCCTCCGCGGTCGGGTCGTCACGGTCGAGAGCTCGGTGCCCGTGCCCGTCGAGCTCGACGGCGAGCAGCCCGGGACGACGTCCGCCCGCTTCGAGATCGTCCCCCGCGCCCTCAGGCTCCGCGTCCCGGGCTGACCGCGCGGCTCAGGCGCCGTCGGCGCGCGCCCGGCGCGAGCGCAGCGGGCGCTCGCCCCTGAGCTCCGCGACCTCGAGCTCGAGGCGCTCGAGGCGCCGCTCCAGCTCGTCGACGCCCCGAACCTTCCGGCCGAGCTCGTCGACCCGGCGGCTCAGGTCGGACACCGCCTTGAGCGCCTTCGCGCCGCCGGGCAGGTCGGCGAGCCGGTGCAGTGCCTCCTCCCCGCGCTCGGCGAAGCGACGGACGACGTCCTTCGGCTCGACGTCGAGATGAGAGGTCGGCGGGGTCTCGGCGTTCTTCGCGTCCGCGGTCGGCATCGCTGCTCATTCGATATCACATCGCGCCGCCGGCTCCAAGCAGCAGATCGGCCGCGGCGCGCAACGACTCCCCCGCCGGCCCGCGGAGGACGAGGATCGCGTCGTCGTCGGCCGGCGTCGGATCCCGGTTGACCACCACGACCCGGCCGCCCGCCCGCACGGTCATCGCCGGCAGCCCGGCGACCGGCCAGCCCTGCAGCGAGGAGCCGACGACGAGCAGGAGCGGCGTCTCCCGCGCGAGCCGCTCCGCCCGCTGCATCGCCCCCGCCGGGAGCATCTCGCCG
>VGCB01000637.1 GCA_016870235.1 Actinomycetota bacterium
CGGCTCCGCGGGATCCCGGCGGCGCTCACCGAGGCCGACGCCCATCTCGGGCTCGCCAACCGTCTCGCGGCCCCGTTCGCGCGCACGGTCTTCCTCGCGTACGCGATCGAGGGGCGGAACGGCGACAAGTACCGCGTCGTCGGCCGTCCGATCCCGCGGGCGCACATGGGCGCGACGCGCGAGCAGGGACGAGCGCGGTTCGGGATCCCGCCCGACGTGCCGCTCGTGACCGTGTACGGCGCCCTCGCCGGCGCCCGCTCGCTGAACGAGATGGCCGTCGAGGCCTGGGGCGCGTCGGGCCCCGCGGTCATCCACCTGACGGGCGAGCGGGACGCCGACGCCCTCCGCGGCACCGTCACGCGGCCCGACTACGTGATGCTGCCGAGCACGCCGCACTTCGGGGAGCTTCTCGCCGCGACCGATCTCGCCGTCTCGCGCGCCGGCGGCACGGTCTGGGAGCTCGCGGCCGCTGGAACGCCCGCCGTCCTCGTCCCGTACCCGTACGCGACCGCCGACCACCAGACGCTGAACGCGCGGCACTTCGACACGGGGGGTGGGGCGGTGCTCGTCCCCGACGCCGAGGTCGGGAGGATCCCGGCGGTCGTCGACGAGCTCCTCGGCTCTCCGGAGCGGCTGTCCGAGATGCGGGAGGCGATGCTCCGCCTCGCCCGGCCGCGCGCCGCGGAGGAGATCGCCGATGCGCTCGTCGCCCTCGCGGAGCGCCGATGACGGAGGCCCGGGATCGGCCGCTCGCGGGCCGGCGGCTCTACTTCGTCGGAATCGGGGGCTCGGGCCTCTCCGCCTACGCCAACATCGCGCGCGCACTCGGGGCCGAGGTGCGCGGGTGGGACCTGCGCGAGACGATCTTCCTGCAGACGCTCGACGGCGTCGAGATCGAGCTCGGCGGCGAGCCATCGCCGCCGCCGGGCTTCGAGGCGATTCTCTCGACCGCCCACGCCCATCGCTGTGCGGGGACGCCGCGCGAGGCCTTTCTGGCCGAGCTCGTGGCGAGCCGGCCGTCGATCGTCGTCTCCGGGGCGCACGGGAAGACGACGACGGCCGGAATGATCGCCTTCGCGCTCCGCGAGCTCGGCGACGACCCGGCGTGGATCGTCGGCGGGATCGTGCCCCAGCTCGGCGGCAACGCCGGCGCCGGCCCCGGCTGGCTCGTGGTCGAGGGCGACGAGTCCGACCGCTCGCTCTTCGCGCTCCCGGCGCGCATCGCCCTGGTGACGAACATCGAGCTCGACCACCACGCCACCTACGCATCCGAGGACGAGCTCCGCCGTGCCTTCGACGCCTGGCTCGCAGGCGTGCCCGACGTCGTGCGCAGCTGGGAGCTCGAGCCCGCGCGCTTCCCCCTGTCCGTGCCGGGGGAGCACAACCGCGAGAACGCCGCCGCTGCCGTCGAGGCGCTCGTCAGCGCCGGGTTCCCACGCCCCGACGCGGAGGCCGCGATCGGTCGGTTCACAGGTGTGGAGCGGCGGCTCGAGCTGGTGGGCGACGCAGGCGGCGTCACCGTCCTCGACGACTACGGCCACAACCCGACCGAGCTCTCGGTGACGCTGCTCACCGCGCGGGAGCGGACGGCGGGCCGCCTCGTCGCGGTCTATCAGCCCCATGTGTACGAGCGGACACGGCAGCTGCACCGCGAGCTCGCCGAGGCGCTCGGGGCGGCGGACATCGCGATCGTGACGGAGGTCATCGGGGCCCGCGACGCCCCGCGCGACGGCTGCACCGGCAAGTGGGTGCTCGACGACCTCCCGGCGCACGTACGCGGCGCCTGGGCGCCGACCCTCGACGATGCGGTCGAGCTGACGCTGCACGTCGTGCGACCCGGAGACGTCGTCGTCACGCTCGGGGTCGGCGAGCCGTGGA
>VGCB01000638.1 GCA_016870235.1 Actinomycetota bacterium
GACTTCGGTCCGCACCATCCCCCAGCTCGTGTCGGTCTCGGTCTCGATGTGCTCGGCGTCCATCGGCTCGTAGAAGCTGGGCCAGCCGCTGCCCGAGTCGTACTTCGTCTCCGAGCGGAAGAGCGCCGTCCCACAGCCGGCGCAGCGGTAGACGCCCGGGAGCTTCGTGTGGACGTACGCACCGGTGAACGCGCGCTCGGTGCCCTTCTCGCGCAGCACGTTGTACTGGGCGGGCGAGAGCCGCGCCCGCCACTCGCCGTCTGTCATCTGCCTGGAGTCGCTCATCCGGACAGTCTGCCGGATCAGATCAGCTGCAGCGAGACGCCGCCGTCGACGAGGAGCGTCTGCCCGGTGAGGAACGACGCCTCCTCGCTCGCCAGGTAGAGGAACGCGGCGGCGATGTCCTCGGGCCGTCCGTTCCGGCCGACGGGAACGGCGCCGGCGAACGCGTCGAGGCCGTCGGGCCCGAGCGAGTTGACGGGATCGCTCGACTGCGGCGTCACGACGACGCCCGGGGCGACTGCGTTGACGGTGATCCCGTCGCGGGCGACGTCCAGCGCGAGCGTCCGGACGAGCCCGACGAGGCCGGCCTTCGCAGCCGTGTAGTGCGCGTGATCGGGCCAGCCGATCTGCGCGCCGGCGATCGAGCTCGTCGCGAGGAGCCGGCCGGAGCCCTGTGCTCGCAGGTGCGGGATCGCCTCGCGGAAGCAGCGGAAGACGCCGATCAGGTCGACCTCGAGCAGCTGCCGGAAGGCGTCGTCCCCGAGCTCCGCGGTCGGCACCTGGCGGGCGATGCCGGCGTTCGCGACGACGACGTCGAGGCCGCCGACCTCGTCGATCGCGACACGGAGGAGCCGCTGCACCTGCTCGGTGCTCGAGACGTCGACCTCGACCGCGCGCGCGGTGCCGCCTGCAGCCGCGATCGCCTCGACGACCGGCTTGACGTCGTGCGGGTCGCCCGGGTACCAACCGCAGACGACACGGGCGCCGGCGTCGGCGAACGCCCGCGCGGTGGCGGCGCCGATCCCGGAGGCGGCGCCGGTGACGACCGCGGTCTTCCCGTCGAGTCGGAACACGGCCGTATTCCATCACGTTGCGGAGCGCCCGTCGAGCGGCCGGGCCGGATCCGCCCACCGAGCGGGGTGTCATCCGACGCCGAGAGCGCTCCGAAGTTGTCGCGACGGGGCGCGACCGTTCAGGAGAGGCTTCAACGACGTGTGGCGCTCGCGTGACCGCGCCGACTGGCAGCTCGTGACGCCGCAGGCCGGCTGGAGCGCACGCCCCGCCAGACCCCCGGCCGTCATGGGCAGGTGTTCGCGAGCGCGGCCGTGTTGTTCGTCTCGTCTGACTCGGCGACGACGTTCGTCCGGTCGACGATCGCGGAGTAGGTGCCGACCCGGCAGATCGACCAGGTGAAGGTCACGCTCGCGCCCGGCGGGATCGGCGGCACGGTGAAGGTGCCGATCAGCGTGATCGTGAGGATGCTGGGCACGGTCGCGGGCGCCGTGCCCTTGTTCGCGACGACGATCGCGTTCTTCGTGAGCGCTGCGACGTGGAGGTCGGGCTGCGGCGCCACCACCGTCCAGCTCACCACGGCGGGCGCGCTGACGTTCCCGGCCGGGTCGGTGGCGGTGATCGAGAGCTGGTGCGCGCCCACCGCGAGCGCGTTGTACACGGCCGGGCTCG
Source organism: Actinomycetota bacterium (assembly GCA_016870235.1). The sequence continues at coordinate 1,687 of VGCB01000638.1, forward strand.
CGCACGCGGCAGGAGGGGCTCCGTCGAGGGCGCAGGCGAAGGTGACGCCGCCCTCGTTCGCCGCGAACGTGACCGTGGCGGATGTCTCGACCGTCGTCGCCGGCGGCGCGGACGCGATCGTGACCGTCGGCGGGGTGGTGTCGGGCGGCGTGTACGTCCAGGCCGCGACCGCCTCCGCCCCGCCGTTGCCGG
>VGCB01000639.1 GCA_016870235.1 Actinomycetota bacterium
ACCGTCGCGATCGACGGCCCGGTCGCGACGATCGCGATCGTCCCGCCGACCCGCGTCACCGGCGGGGCCGACCTGCACTGGGAGCTCGGAGGCGTCTTCTCCGATCTCAGGGAGGATCTCGACGTCCGCGTCGTCGTCCTCACGGGCACGGGCGACGAGTTCTACGTGCTGGCGCCGAACGCGTTCTACGAGGAGCCGGCGAACTGGGCGAAGCGCGCCGATCCGGAGGGAGCCTGGAGGACCTTCACGGGCATCCTCCGCGTCCATCAGCTGATGGCCGAGATCGAGAAGCCGATCGTCGCCATGGTGAACGGCGACGCGGAGGCGTTCGGCTCGAGCCTCGTCTTCGCGAGCGACCTCATCGTCGCAGCCGAGGACGCCCGGGTCGTCGACATCCACCTCGCGATGGACGAGCAGCCGAACGGGCCGGGCTTCGGCCTCGTTGCAGGCGACGGCGGCGCGTCGCTCGTGCCGCTCTTCACGAGCCCGGCGCGTGCGAAGGAGTTCCTGATGCTCTCCGAGCCCTGGACCGGGGCGGACCTCGCCGCGCGCGGGATCATCAACCGCGCCGTTCCGCACGCCGATCTCGAGCAGCCGGTCGACGAGCTCGTCGCGCGGCTGCTCGAGCGCTCGGCCTATGCCCTCGCGTGGACGAAGCGCGTGGTCAACCGGCGTGTCGTCGACGCGCTCAACTCCACGCTCGACGCGGGCGTCGCCTACGAGATGGTCAACTTCCTCCAGCTCGCCCGGCTGGGCCGCGACCCGATGTCGCTCGGCCAGCCCTGAGACTGGCCCCATCTCGACGGCGTCGAAAAGGAGAGCTCGGCGACGTCGTCTGCGATCCCCCGCAGCCGCCGCCTCCTCCTTCCGGAACGCCGGCTCGTCGTCCGCGGTGTGCAGGACGACACGGGTCTCCGGGCGTTGCGCGAGGAGCTGGGCCGACGCCTCGATCCCGCCGAGTCGCGGCATCCGCCCTCCATGACGACGAGATCCGGCTCGAGGTCACGTGCCAGCTCGAGTCCGTGCACGCCGTCGTGAGCGTCGCCGACGACGTCGAAGCCGTGCCGGACGAGCGGCTGGCGGAGCGCCGAGCGAACCGTGGCGCGCCGGCGTTCGGGGGCCTACCGGCGTGCGTCGAGGTACGCGGCGAAGCCGCCGTACGCGGTGATCTCGACGGCCCGCTCGGCGAGCAGCTCGGCATCGCCGAACGCCGCGGAGACGGTACGGCCGTCCTCGAGCTCGACGGGCGCCTGCGTGATCCCGGGCGGCTCGCTGGCGAGGATCTCGGCGAAGCGCTCCTCGGCGATCTCGACGAGCTCCCCGTCGATCGCGACTCCCCGTTCTCGATCCTCGACGAGCGCGGCGAACCGGTCATCGAGCGCGTACAGGCGGTACCGGGGCGCCGTCCGCGTCTCTTCCAGAAAGGTGAGCCCGAGCGCCGCCTGATCGCCGCAGACGCTGCGCAGCGCGCTGCCGATCACGAGGATCCGGATCACGCGTCGCTCCGCGGGCGGGTCATCGGCAGAACGTAGCGGCCACGGTCGCCGGCCGCTGGGGGGCGAGACGGGGTCTCGCGGGTTGGATCTCGACGAGCGGCTCGCCCGTTCCGCAGGCGGGCTGTCGACTAGACTGGGGCCGCCTCCGGCTGCTCTACCCCCTCGGAGTAGCCGGAGGCGTTGGCTCGAAGGGCTCGTGGAGGTCTCGGGCCAGTCGCCCACCTCGAGCAGGGTGGAGGCCCCCCGCTTTCGTGGACAGGTGGTGGTTAGGTGATCAAGCGGCCTTCTGTTCTTGTTGTCTGTGATTGATATCGACTTCGTCCGGCGAGGCCGAGTCATGGAGGCGTTCGTACTGGTCGG
>VGCB01000640.1 GCA_016870235.1 Actinomycetota bacterium
GGATCGACGACAGCTTGTACCGGCCGATGCCGAGGCGGAGCAGGATCTCGGCCCGCTCCACGTCGGAGAACGCGGGCCCTTCGGCGATCGTCCGTGCCACCTGGAGGAGCTTGATGCCGTGCCGGACGTCGCCGAGCTCGGTGTGCGCGCGCTCCCGCGCGAGGAGCCAGCGCACCTCGAGCTCGTCGGCGCCGGAGGCGCGGACAGCGGCGCCGATCGCGTCGAGCTCCACCAGCGACTCCTCGTAGCGATGCTCCTCGGAGAGGACGTAGGCGCGGGCGAGGGCGGCCTCGACCTGCGAGCGCTCGTCCGTCGAGACGCCGCGGGCGAGGAACTGCGGGTCGACGCCGAGGCGCTCGGCGAGCCAGGCGACCGTCTCGGCCGTCGGCCGCGTCTTCCCGCGCTCGATCTGGGAGACGTACTCCTTGGAGCAGCGCTCCCCTGCGAGATCGGACTGCGTCAGGCCGGCGGCGAGACGAAGCGACCGGAGCCGGTCGCCGATCCCGGAGACGGGAACGGCCTTGTGGCCGTAAGCGGCGGCAGCGGTCATCTCGATCTCAGTCAACGCGATCCCCCTTTGCGGCGTCGTCCCCCGGTCGAGTGAACCGACACCACCGATCGAGTGAACCAACTGTCAACCAATGCTAGTGCAAATCACTTGACCAAGCTACTTGACTTTTTGAGGCTCCGGCTCTAGAGTTGGCTCATCAGGTACCACGCCAGACGCCAGGCGGGTGCCCGAGGGTGACACCGTCGGATCAGACGGCACCGCCGGGATGACGTGACTGGGCCGCAGAGTCACACGTTCCGGGATCCGTCCCGACCGGAGTCCCCATTCGAGAACACCCCCGGGAGCCGCAGCCGGGGGCGTTTTCCTTTCTCCGGCCCTGACCACGCCCTCCTTGCTGCAGGTGAGCTTCACGTCGCTGGCCGCGCGCCCGACCCGATGCTTGCCCGTCGGCCAGGTGGGAGCCCGGAGGATCCGCGCGGGATGCTGGTGGTGACCTTCGGCTCACGGTTCGCCGGGCTGGGGCTGCACGGGCAGGTGCCGCCCTCCTGGGTCCGCTTCCTCCACTTCGTGCCGATCGCAGTGTTCGCGGCGCTCGTGACACCCTCGCTCGAGGGCGCGCGTGGCGAGGGTGAGATCCGCATCGTCGCGGCGGCGCTCGCCGCCTTCGCCGCCTGGTGGACACGACAGCTCTGGCTCGCAATCGCAGCCGGGATGGTGGCGTTCCGGCTGCTTCGGCTCGCTGCCTAGGGCGGCGTGCGAGGGTCGACGCCCGTGAGCCACGCAAGGCGCTCGGCCTGCACACGCGAGCGCGTCTCGGAGCCGATCCCGCCCACCCGGGCCACGAACGTGCGGAAGAACAGGCCGGCCACCGTGATCCAGGCCTCGGCATCCGCATCGCGCTCCGGTCGGACGACGCCGGCCTCCTGGAGGTCGTGGAGCGTCTCGCGGATGACGCGATGGACGTCGGCCACGACCCGTCGCACGGCGGCGCGGATCTCCGGGTCGTCGCCCGCCTCGGAGAATGCCTGCATCCAGAGCGTCGGCGGGATCACGGTGCCGCGGTCGACGAGCGCGAACGTCGCGTCGGCCGTGACCGCGAGCCATGCCTCCGGGCCGGGAGCTCCTTCGCGTGCGTACGACCACGTCTCGTGCAGGCGCTGCCACGAGAGGTCGAGGCACGCGACGTAGAGCGCCTTCTTCGACGTGAAGTGGCGGTAGAGGATCGGCTCGGAGACGCCGGCGCTCCGCGCGATCTCCGCGGTCGTCGCCCCCGCGTAGCTCGTCGAGGCGAAGACCGCCAGGGCCGCCTCGAGCAGATCGGCGCGCCGCTC
>VGCB01000641.1 GCA_016870235.1 Actinomycetota bacterium
TCGTCATCCGCGAGCACGGTGATCGCGTCCGCATACGGGACGGACACCCAGCGGCGACGTCCCAGCAGGCGCACCTCGGTTACGGGCAGCCCGGCGCGCACGCGGCTGTCACCGTCGAGCAGACAGGCGGCGAAGGGCGTGAACCCGTAGCACTCCTCGACGAGCGCGGACCAGGCCGGGTGATGGAAGACGGTCGCGTCGGGCCGCGACTCGAGGAACCGCAGCCAGCGGGGATCGTCGATCCCGAGACGGACGACGCGCTGCGCCCCCGGAGGGTCACCGACGGGCGGGACCGCCTCCTCCAGGACCGGCCTCGCGGGCGGCAGGGGTGCGGCCGCGTTCTCGGTGGAGTCGGCGAACGCGTCGTGTGGGATCTCGGGCAGGGAGCTCATCGCGCGCTCCCACGCTCGAGCGGCCGCGCCGGTCGGAGGCTCTCAGATCGCCGACGCATGCCTCGCCGCCATCGCGCGGGCCGGCACGCCGGCGACCGTCGCTCTCGCAGGGACATCGCGCGTGACCACGGCGCCGGCGCCGACGAGCGCGCCCTCGCCGATCGTGATGCCACCGAGGATCACGGCGCCGGACCCGATCGACGCGCCGTCGCCGATCGAGGTCGGGAGCAGCTCCCAATCGTCGCCGGACTGCAGCTCACCGCTCGCGGTCGTCGCCGCGGGGCGCTTGTCGTTGACGAACATCACGCCGTGCCCGACGAAGACCTCGTTCCCGATCGTGACGCCGTCGCAGATAAAGGTGTGACTCTGAATCTTGCAGCGCGCGCCGATCACGGCGCCGCGCTGGATCTCGACGAACGTCCCGATGCGGGTGTCGTCGCCGATCGCGCAGCCGTACAGGTTCGTGAACCCGTAGACGACCACGCCGTCGCCGAAGCGGACGTCCGAGACCAGCCGGAAAGGCGCGTCGTTGACGGGCGCGTCAGCCATCGAAGTACGTCCGGATCGAGTCGACGACGCGCGACAGCTCCGCCTCCGTGATGCCCGGGAACATGGGAAGCGACACGCACGTCCGCGCGATCCGCTCCGCCACCGGGAACGCGCCTTCCGCGTAGCCGAGGTGCCGATAGGCCTGGGTGAGGTGGAGCGGGTCCGGGTAGTGGCGCCCCGACCCGATTCCGTGTTCTGCGAGATGCGCCTGGAGCGGCTGCGGCGACGCGGTCGTGACGACGAACAGGTGCCAGACCGGGGAGCTCCCGTCGGGAACCTGCGGCAGGCCGAGGTCGCCGAACCCTTCGAGCGCTTCGAGGTAGTACGCCGCGGCCGCCTGACGCTCAGCCGTCCACTGGTCGAGCCGGGCGAGCTTCATCTCGAGCACGATCGCCTGGATCGTGTCGAGGCGGGCCGTGTAGCCCTCGTACTCGTGCTGGTACTTCGCAACCTGGCCGTGCTCGCGAAGCGCGCGGATCCGCGCGGCCAGATCGGCGTCGGAGAGCGTCACGGCGCCGGCGTCGCCGAACGCACCGAGGTTCTTCCCCGGGTAGAAGCTGAAGCAGCCGACGTCGCTGCAGGAGCCGGCCCGGAGGCCGGCGCGCACCGCTCCGTGAGCCTGGGCCGCGTCCTCGACGAGACGGATGCCCGCGCCCCCGGCGATCTCGCCGAGGCGGCGCATGTCCGCCATCTGCCCGTACAGATGAACGGGCAGGAGTGCGCGCGTGCCCGGCCCGACTGCTGCTGCGACCGCGTCGACGTCGACGTTGTAGTCGCTCTCGGCGACATCGACGAGGACGGGCCGCGCCCCCGCCTGAGTCACGGCCTCGATCGTCGCGACGAACGTGAGGGCCGGGACGACCACCTCGCCACCCGGCTCGACGAGGGCGAGCAGCGCC
>VGCB01000642.1 GCA_016870235.1 Actinomycetota bacterium
CGCCGTCCCCCCCCCGCCGTGCGGCCCTTCCACGAGCGCCGCCCGCGGATCGCGAGCCAGAGGCTCCACCACTGGACCGCGGTCATGGCCGCGATCGAGACCGGGTGCAGCGGCACGCACCACCACGGCTGGCGGAAACGGATGCACAGGGCCACCCGCTCGGCGAGGCCGAACCCGATGGCGAGGCACGCGAACGCCGTCGGCCACGCCTTCCACTCGCCGGTCGCCGCCGCGTACCCGAGCCAGGCCCACGGCAACAGGTGCCCGACGACATGCAGCGCCGTCCCCACGACGAGCAGCGTCACGCTGCCGAGGCCTTCGAACGCGTTCTTCGCGAACCCGCGCCAGGTCTGGGCGAACCCGCGGTACATCCGGCACGAGACGAGGTCGGTGCCGTCGAAGAGATCGGTTCGGAATCCGGCCGCGCGAAACGCCCGCGGCATCTTCACGCCGTCGTGCATCGAGGCCCGGAACGCCGCGTGGCCGCCGCTCGCGCGGTACGCCTCGCGGCGGGCGAAGAGGTATTGCCCGCAGCCTGCGCTCGCCGCGGGATCGGGCGTCGAGCGCATCCGGCCGAACGGCAGGTACGAGAGAAGCACGAAGTGAATGAGCGGCACGAGCAGCCCCTCGCCGAGCGAACCGATGCGCTGGAAGGGCACCGTCGAGACGAGGTCGGCCGGTGATTGACGGGCGAAAGCGAGCATGCGCCGCAGGGCGTCCGGAGCGAGCCGCAAGGTCGGCGTCCGTAAAAAGTTGCCACTCGCCGCGGGCCGCCTCGCCCATCCGCTCGCAGGCGTGCTGCTTGCCGTTCCAGTCGGCGGGCAAGGGCCGCGTCGGGGGCAGGCGAAGCCGCGCGAGGATCTCGGGCGTGCGATCGGTGCTCTGGTCGTCGTAGCAGAGAACCTCGACCGCGACGCCCTCGCTCGCGAGGGCCGCCCGTACGCACGCCTCGACGTTCGGCTCCTCGTTGCGGGCCGGGATGCAGACGCTCACGAGCGTGTCGGTCGCGGGGCCGTCCGGGGCGACGCGGTAGCGCCGCATGTTCACGAGCCCGAGGACGAGGGCCTGCAGCGCGACCACCGCGCCGATCGCGAGGGCGACGGTCATGGCTCGCCTTTCCCGCCCGCCGCGGTCCCCCGCCGCGTCGCGTCGATCGAGTTCCCGCGTCCGGTCAGCCGCAGCCAGAGGTCGTAGACCGGATGGACCTGCGCCGCCTTTCCGCCGAGGACCGTCTCGAATCTTCGGGGATCACGGGCCCGCACGAGTTCCGCAAGCGCCTCGCCGTTCCGCTGCATCGCGGCCTCGATCTCGCGATGCCACCGCACCCGCGTCGGCGACGCCGGCGGATCGACCTCGACGAGCCGCAGGAACACCTCGGGCTTGCGATCGGTCCGGAACGCGTACTCGATCGCCGCCGCCACGACGCGGCGGATCCCGAGCCTCGCGATCGCCGCCGCGGCCCCGGGCCGCAGCCGTACCGGATCGCGGGGATCCGCGAACGATCCCTGCGGCGTCACGATGAACGCGATCGCCCCGACCTTCGCCCGTTCCGCCGCGAGGTAGTCGATCATCGCCGGCAGGGTCGCCGGATCGTCGGGATCGACGCCGAAGATCCCGACCCGCCGCAGGATCGCGAACCGCTCGAGCTCGACGCGATCCATCGGGGCCCGCACCGGCCGCGGGTCAGGGCAGTCGTGCAGGGCAGTCGTGGACAGGCAGAGACCGCGAGGCGGTCGGTGACACGAGCGGCAGTCGTGGGCAGTCGTGGACAGGCACAGACCGCGAGGCGGTCGGTGACACGGGACTGGCACCTTCGTGTCCGCAATCGCCCCCAA
>VGCB01000643.1 GCA_016870235.1 Actinomycetota bacterium
CGATCGCGCCCGGGCCGCCGAGGCCGCGCTCGTCGAGCGCGCGCCACGCCGTCATGCCGCCGATCCCGATCTCCTCGGCCGGCTCGTCGCCACGGCGGGCGAGCTCTGTGCCCTCCTCGACAGCGCCGCGGGGCTGGCGGAGCGGTTGCAGGCGCCGGTGCGCGCGCGGGTCGACGCCGGCTCCCGTCGCTCCTCCGACCTGGGGGCCGAGCTCCGGCGCCTCGGCGCGGCCGAGGTCGAGCTCCGCCAGGCGGTCGACGACGCGACCGAGCGGTCGACGCAGGTCGAGGTCGAGGTCGCCCGGATCGACGGTGAGGCCGCCGAGGCGCGCCGGCGGCTCGAGGAGGCCGGAACCGAGGAGGCCGCGGAGGGCGACGACCGCGACGAGCTGCAGGCGCGCGCGGAGCGCCTCGAGACGCGCCGGCAGGCGCTCGGTCTCGTCAACCCGCTCGCGAAGGAGGAGTACGAGGCTGAGAAGGTCCGCCTCGAGGAGCTCTCGACGCAGCGCGAGGATCTCGAGGAGTCGCTGCGCGAGCTCGAGCGCCTGCGGGACGAGCTCGCCGAGACCGTGAGGCGGCGGTTCGACGAGACGTTCGCGGCGGTCGCCGAGAACTTCACGGAGGTGGCCGAGACGCTCTTCCCGGGCGGTGCAGGGCGCCTGCGCCTCGTCGAGAGCGACGACGAGGAGATCGAGGCCGGCGTGGAGGTCGAGCTGAGCCCTGCGGGCAAGAAGATCACGAAGCTCTCCCTGCTCTCCGGCGGCGAGAAGGCCCTGGGCGCGATCTCGTTCCTGTTCGCCCTCTTCCTCGCGAAGCCGTGCCCGTTCTACCTCCTCGACGAGGTCGAGGCGGCGCTCGACGACACGAACGTCGGCCGCTTCGTCGAGCTCCTGCGCCGCTACGCCGATCGCGCGCAGTTCGTCGTCATCACCCACCAGAAGCGGACGATGGAGGCGGCCGACATCCTCTACGGCGTCACGATGGGCAGCGACGGGATCTCGCAGATCGTCTCTCGCCGCCTGCCGCACCACGAGCGCGTCGCCGCCGGCTCAGCGTCGTAGCGCGCGGTGCACCGGATTGCCGTCCTCGGTTGCGGCGGCTCCGGCAAGACGACGCTGGCTCGGGAGCTCGGGCGGCTGCTCGAGCTTCCCGTCGTGCATGTCGACATGCTCCAGCGGAGCTCAGGCGCGCTTCTCCCCGAGGAGGTGTGGTGGCGCCTCCACGACGAGGCCGTCGGGCAGGAGCGGTGGGTCATCGACGCCATGAAACCGGGGCTCCTCGATCGGCGCCTCGCCGCTGCGGACACGGCGATCCTCCTCGATCTTCCGCGGCGGACGTGTCTGCTCGGCATCCTGCAGCGCCGGCTGCGGTATCGCGGTCGAATCGTGCCCGACGAGGGGGTTGTCGACCGGCTCGATGTCGCCTTCCTTCGCTGGGTGTGGAGGTTTCGGCGCACGACCCGTCCTCTCGTTCTCGATCTTCTCGCTCGGCACGCAGGGACCACTGACGTCCTCGTCCTCTCGAGCCGTCGGGAGGTTCGCGCGTACGTCGCCTCGCTTGCGACCGTCAGCGGCGACGGAAGCGCGCCCCGCTAGCCTGCCTCCGTGAGCAGGACCTGGGCAGAGCTCCTCGGCGACGGCGCCGGCGGGGTGGAGGAGGAGAGGGAGCGGACCGGCTTCTTCGGCCGGCTTCGCGACTCGCTCTCGAAGAGCCGGAAGGCGCTCACCGAGCAGCTCGCAGCCGTCGCCTTCGACCCGGCCGACGCCGAGGCGTGGGAACGCCTCGAGGAGGCGCTGATCCAGGCCGACGTCGGCGTGCGCGCCACGG
>VGCB01000644.1 GCA_016870235.1 Actinomycetota bacterium
GCCGCGGGACAGCAAGCGCCTGAGACGTCGCCCGCGGCGGCGTCTCTACACTCGCACCGTGGCCGTCGAGCACGCGATCGAGGCGCGCGGGCTGCGCAAGCGCTACGGCGACGTCGAGGCGCTGCGCGGCGTCGACCTCCACGTCGAGGCGGGCTCCGTGTACGGGCTCCTCGGCCCGAACGGCGCCGGCAAGACCACCGCGGTGAGGATCCTGACGACGCTGCTGCGGCCCGACGCCGGCGAGGCGCGCGTCGCCGGGGCCGACGTCGCACGGCAGCCAGCCGCCGTCCGCGAGCGCATCGGGCTCGCCGGCCAGTACGCCGCGGTCGACGAGAACCTGACCGGCACCGAGAACCTCGAGATGGTCGGCCGCCTCTACCACCTCGGCGGCCGACGTGCACGCGCCCGCGCCGCGGAGCTGCTCGACACGTTCGACCTCGCCGACGCCGACGGCCGCCTCGTCCGCACGTACTCGGGCGGGATGCGGCGGCGGCTCGACCTCGCCGCCGCGCTCGTCGCGCACCCACCCGTGCTCTTCCTCGACGAGCCGACGACCGGGCTCGACATCCGCAGCCGGATCACGCTCTGGGAGGCGATCGAGAGCCTCGTCGAGCGCGGGACGACGGTGCTCCTGACGACGCAGTACCTCGACGAGGCGGACCGGCTCTGCCGCCGCATCGCCGTCGTCGACCACGGCGTCGTGATCGCCGAGGGCACGTCCGACGACCTCAAGGGCCAGGTCGGCGGCGACCGTCTCGAGATCCGCCTCGACGACCCGGCACGGGCCGACGCGGCCCTCGCGGCCCTGGCGGCAGCAGTCGACGGCACGCCCTCCTACGACGGCGAGCTGCTCCGCGTGCCGCTCGTGCGCCGCTCCGAGATCGCCGACGCCGTGCGTCGCCTCGACGAGGCGGGAGTCGGCATCGACGACATCGCGGTCGCCCGCCCGACGCTCGACGACGTCTTCCTGCGACTCACCGGTCACGGTGCCGAGCAGGAGCAGGCCGGGGAGGACGGGAAGCACACATGAACGTCGCTCACGCGCTCTCCGACACGCTCGTCGTCGCCCGCCGCAGCCTGCTCCGGATCCCGAGGCAGCCCGACCTGCTGCTCGGCTTCACGATCCAGCCGATCATGTTCGTGCTGCTCTTCGTCTACGTCTTCGGCGGCGCGATCGAGACACCGGGGTTCGACGACTACACCGAGTTCCTGATACCCGGGATCATCGTCCAGTCGGTCGCCTTCGGCGGCTTCGTGACCGCGCTCGGCCTCGCCGAGGACATGAAGAAGGGGCTGATCGACCGCTTCCGCTCGCTGCCGATGTGGGGGCCCGCCGTGATCGCCGGTCGCATCCTCGCGGACGTCGCCACCAACCTGATCACGCTGGTGATCATGTTCGGCGTCGGCCTCGCGGTCGGCTTCCGGTTCTCGAACAACGTCCCCGAGGTGCTCGCCGGCTTCGCGCTCCTGCTCGTCATCGGCTACGCGTCGTCGTGGATCTTCGCGTGCATCGGTCTGATCGCCTCCTCGCCCGAGGCCTCGAACGCCTACGGGTTCGTCCTGCTGTTCCCGGTCACGTTCATCTCGTCGGCCTTCGTGCCCACCGGTTCGATGCCCGACTGGCTCGAGCCGGTCGCCACCCACAACCCGTTCTCGACCATGGTCGACGCCGCCCGTGCGCTCTTCCTCGACGTTCCCGCGGGCCGCTCGGTGTGGCTCGCGATCGTCTGGTGCGGGGTGATCCTCGCCGTCTTCGCGCCGATCGCCGTCTGGCGCTACCGGCGTGCAGTCAGCCGTTAGCTCCTGTTAAGGATCGACCGGCA
>VGCB01000645.1 GCA_016870235.1 Actinomycetota bacterium
GGGCCGCGGCTCCGGTCACCGCCGTCCCGGCGCGCCGCGAGCGCGCCCGCGAGGACATCGAGCTCGTCGAGCAGCTCCGGCGTCGGCGCGCGGAGGGCGGTCGCAAGCAGCCGCAGCGCGACGATGCGCTCGGCCTCAACGGCTGCGACCTCGGCGGCGACGACCATCACGCGAGCCGGAGCGGCACCCAGTCGGCGTAGTGCTTCCGGCCGCCGCGGTTCTCGCGCTCGCCGAGCCACACGGCGAAGGACGCGTGCCAGCGCCCGTCCGGAGCGAGCGGATCGCCGAAGCCGGGGCGCGCGCGGGGGAACGCGATCGCCACACGCCACCGCTCGCCGTCGTGCACGCCGGCCCCACGCGCATCGCCTCCAGGCACGTGCGTCGTCGTGCCGAAGCCCTCGGCGACGACCTGCTCGATCGGCGACGTCCGCTTCGCCTGGGAGAGCGGGTTCCCGGCCTTCCGCGCGACCCAGTACTCCGCGGCGACGCCCGCCGGCAGCACGTCGTCGGGCATGACGTCGTGGATCACCCGCGGGTAGATCTGGTCGACGCCGGTCTTGCCGTCGAGGTCGCGCTGCCAGGTCGCGCGCCACTGGAGAATGTGGACGGGGACGCCCCTGGCGCCCATCGTGATCGCAGGCGGGTCGCCCGGGGCCGTCGGGAGCATGACGGCGACCGCGTCGTGGTAGCGCCGCACGCCGTCGAGATCGTCGAGGCTCGCGTCGTCCCAGGTGAGCCGGAAGGCCACCGTCTCGTCGTCGTGCAGGGCCTCGACCTCGAGGTCGACGATCCCTGCCGACTCGAGGGCCGGCGGCACGAGCTGCTGCGGGAGGATCGGCACGCGCGTCCGACGCGCGGCACCCCAGGCGTCCGCGGTCGGATCGGCGGCCGCGGACGCGTCGCCGCGGATCGCCCGGACGACGAGCTCTCCGGGCGCCTCCGCCTCGGTCAGAGCGAGCGCCCCGAGCGTGCCGCCGATCGTGGCGACGGTCACGCCGCCGACCCCCGCCGAGACCATGACCTGCTGGCGTGTCATTGCGCGTGCCACTGCATCACCTCATGTGTTGTGCCGGTAGCCGGTGACCTGCTCGCCCTTGATCTCGGTCGCGAACTCGAGCGGGCGGACGAACGAGGGCTCGCGCAGCGGGACGGCGACGATCTCCCCTCCGTCCTCGTCGTAGCCCCGCGCCACGCCCCCGGTCACGTCGAACGTGTGGATGATCCGCTCCGTCGACCCGAACAGCATCAGCAGCCCGAGCAGCTCCGGGTCGTCCTTCGCGTTCCGGTACATCTCGATCGCCCTCTCGACTCCGGGCCCGAACATCTGCTCAAGGAACGGGACGGGGACGTGGATGGGCGGGATGTAGTAGACGTTCGGCTCGAGCCCGAGCTGCGGGTAGAGCGGCAGCGCGATCTTGCGCACGTGGACGAGGAAGTCGGCCGGCTTGCGCGGGTCGACGTCGTCCGGGCGGGACAGGTAGTCCGTCAGCCGGAGCCGTCCGATGCATGCGGTCGTGCACTGGGTCTGGAGCCCTTCCTCGAGCTTCGGGAAGCAGCCGATGCACTTCTCCGAGACCCGGGTCTCGAGGTTGAACATCGTCTTCTTGTAGGGGCACGCGGTCAGGCACTCCTGGTAGCCGCGGCACCGGGTCTGGTCGACGAGGACGATCCCGTCCTCCGGCCGCTTGTAGATTGCGTCACGCGGGCAGGCCGCGACGCAGGCGGGGTACGTGCAGTGGTTGCAGATCCGCTGCAGGTAGTACATCCACATCATCGAGTGCGGCGTGTCGGGCACGTGGCCGGGCACGTCGGAGAGGTCG
>VGCB01000646.1 GCA_016870235.1 Actinomycetota bacterium
AAAGGCCTACGCCGTCGTCGCGCACCGCCGAGCCGGTGATCGGCCCAGCCGCGGCGCGTGCCCGTGGAGAGAGGTCGAGAGCCGGCGACGCGGGCGGCGGCTGGGCGGTCTACGTCTGCCGGATCCGCCGGTGCTCGTCGACGACGATGCCCTCGGTGTCGCCGATGTCGTAGATCGTGTCAGGCTCGTCGTCGAAGACGGTCGTCTGCACCGCGCTCGAGAGAGCGCCGCCGCCGATGTGGAGATCCTCGAGCGCGACGAAGCCGTGCCTCACGTCCGGAGCGATCAGCACCGAGCCGCCGGCCTCGAGGACCTGCTCCTGGCCGTCGTACCAGAACCGCATCGAGCCGCTGATGATGCAGATCACCTCTTCGATCGGCGCCGGGTGGTAGTGGACCGGCGCGCCCGTTCCCTTCTCGAACCACTGCTCGCCGGTCGTCAGCTCCTCGGCGCCGAGACGCTTGTCGCAGTGCCGGACGGTCCGGTTGCCGGGCCGCCACGAGACGACAGGCTCGACGCTGTGGTCGACGACGATCACCGGCTCAGCGTATCGCGGCGGCGTCGGGGTCGGGCCGGGAGACCGGCTCGACCTCCTCGTTCGTCCGCCGCAGGGGCTTCTCGCGCATCAGGAGGACGGTCAGGAAGGCGAGGACGGCCACCCCGAAACCGCCGACGAAGACCCAGTGGAGCGCCGCGGCCATCGACTCGCGCACGACGGGCACGAGATCGCTCGCGAGCTTCTCCACCTCGCGGGGAGCGCGGAGCACCTTTTCGAGGTCGATCGTCTCCGCCCGCTCCCCGAGCCGACCGGTCACCTCCGACTCGAACCTCCGGGCGAGGACGGTGCCGAAGACTGCGACCGACAGCATCCCGCCGATCTGGCTCGTGAAGTAGTAGATGCCGGTCGCCGTGCCGATCTGCGCCTGCCTGACCGCGTTCTGGGCGGCGAGGTTCAAGATCTGCATCGTCAGCCCCATCCCGACCCCGAGCAGGAGCATATTCACCACCATCCGCCCGTACCCCGTGCCGGCGTCGACGCCGGTCAGGAGCCAGAACCCGCCGGCGAGGAAGGCCATGCCGAGGGTCGGGAAGATCCGGTAGCGGCCCGTGCGGTAGACGAGGAACCCGGTCGTGACGCTCGTCGCGCTCCAGATCAGCTCGAGTGGGACGAGCAGACCGCCGGCGCGCGTGGCCGAGGAGCCGAGCGCGCCCTGTCCGAAGACCGGGACGAAGATGAGGGCCGCGTAGAGCGCGGCGCCGACGAGCCCGCCGAGCGCGACGGGGACGGCCAGGTCGCGCGATCGCAGCAGCCCGGCCGGGACGATCGGCTCCGGCGCCCGCCGCTCGACGGCGACGAGCAGCGCGATCAGAATGCTCCCGCCGGCGAGGAGGCCGACGATCGTCGGCGAGCCCCACGCGTGCTCGCGCCCGCCCCAGACGAGCGCGAGCAGGAGCACCGTGACGGCGGCGCTGAGCAGCGCCGCGCCGGTCAGGTCGAGCGAGTGGGCCCGCCTCTCGACCGGCCGCCTCATCGTCACGACCACGGCGGCGAGGGCGATGACGGCGAGCGGGACGTTCATGAAGAACACCCACCGCCACGAGAGGTAGTCCGTGAGCACGCCGCCGGCGAGTGGGCCGAGCACCGCCGCGGTCGCGAAGGTGACGCTGATGTACCCCTGGTAGCGGCCGCGCACGCGCGGCGGGAAGAGGTCCCCGATCGCGGCGAGGCCGAGCGGGACGAGCCCGCCGCCGCCGAGGCCCTGGAAGGCCCGGTACGCGATCAGCTCGGGCATGCTGGTCGCGATCCCGCAGAGCACGGA
>VGCB01000647.1 GCA_016870235.1 Actinomycetota bacterium
GGCTCGGCAACATCTACACGAACGAGTTCATCCCGGCGTGCAAGAGCAAGGTCGTCCCCAATGACCGCAACTGCACGTAGACCGGGTCGAGATCGGCTCGCGGGCGTCGCGTCGCGTCGCGACGCGACGCCCGCGGCCTGAGCCCTGGGGAGAGTGAGATGCGAGTCGAGCGCGATCTGATGGTGCCGATGCGCGACGGCGTCCGCCTCGCCGCCGACCTCTACCTGCCCGAGCCGGAGGGGCGCTACCCGGCGCTCCTCGCGCTGTCGCCGTACGGCAAGGGGAAGCAGGCGCTCCAGCGGGTGCCGCAGCCCGCGTGGTCGCCGCTCTGGGACGGCGGCGTCGAGGCCGGCGACCCGGAGTTCCTGACCGGGAACGGCTACGCCCACGTGATCGGCGACGTCCGCGGCGTCAACAAGTCGGAGGGCGACTACCGCGGTTGGATGTCGAAGCAGGAGGGGGAGGACGGCTACGACCTCGTCGAGTGGATCGCCGCGCAGCCGTGGTGCGACGGCAACGTCGGCATGGTCGGGATCTCCTACTTCGGCACGATCCAGCTCCACGTCGCCGCCGAGCAGCCGCCGCACCTCCGCGCGATCATGCCGTGGAACGGGGTGGCGGACTTCTACCGGGAGGCGACCCACCACGGCGGCACGCTGCAGACCTTCTTCTACGAGCTCTACACGCGCTCGTGCCGGGGCAACGCGGTCGCGGTCACCGAGGAGGAGCTCGATCCGGAGCGGCTGGCGGCGCTCGTCGAGGAGCTGAAGGCCGACCCCGACCTGCAGATGTACACGGTGCTCTGGCACATCCTCGACAACCCGAACACGAACCCGTCGTTCTTCGACGTGCTGGCGCACCCGTTCGACGGGCCGTTCTACTGGGAGCGGTCGGCGAACCGGCACTACGACCGGATCACGGTGCCGGTGTACGCCCGCTCGGCCTGGTGGGCGTACGCGCACATGCATCTGCAGGGGACGTTCCAGCACTTCCAGGGGATCCGCGCACCCGTGAAGATCGAGATCGACCGCCCGATCGACGAGGAGCGCCCGCTGACCCGCGCGTACGACGAGGAGGTCGTGCGCTGGTACGACCACTGGCTCAAGGGCGTCGACACCGGGGTCATGGACGAGCCGCCGATCCGGCTCTTCCTGATGGGCGGTGGGGGATGGATCACCGAGGAGGAGTGGCCGCCGGCGGGGACCGAGTGGCGGCGTCTCTACCTCGGCCCCTGGGGCGGCCTCGGGCCGGACGCACCGGTGCTCGAGGGCTCCTCGGACGTCTACGTCCAGCAGCCGCCGAGCCAGACGAACCAGGTCGAGAGGCTCGTCTACACGACCGACCCGTTCCCGGTCGACACCGACGTCGTCGGGCCGCTCTCGCTCCGGCTCTTCGCCGCGATCGACCGGGCCGACACGAACTGGATCGTGGCCGTGCGCGACGTCGACCCGGCCGGCGGCGAGCGGGAGCTGACGCGCGGCTTCCTGAAGGCGTCGCACCGCGAGGTCGACCCCGCCCGCTCGACCGAGTGGGAGCCGTTCCACCCGCACCTCCGGGCCGAGCCGGTGCCCGTCGGGGAGGTCGTCGAGTACCTGATCGGGCTCTCGCCCACCGCGAACCGGTTCCGGGCCGGCCATCGGCTGCGGCTGCTGCTGATGTCGCTCGACTACCGCGGCAACCCCGCGCCGCCCCCCGGCGTCTCGGTCGTCCACCTTCCGTGGCACGTGTGCTCGAGCGAGACGGTGAGCCACCGCGTCTTCCACGACGTCGCGCGGCCGTCGTCGCTCCTCGTGCCCGTCCGCCCCACCCGCTCCTGA
>VGCB01000648.1 GCA_016870235.1 Actinomycetota bacterium
GCACGTCGCTTCGGGACGAGCTTCTCGCCGACGCGACGCTCGCAATCGATCCAGCCAGGCTCGACGCGATGCTCGACCCTGCGCAGTACCTCGGCTCAGCCGAGGCCTTCGTCGATCGAGCCCTCGAGGCGTACGAGGGAGGAGGGCTGTGAGCGACGACGCCGATCGCGCGATCGAGGCGCGCCGCACCGTAGCGCCGCGCTACCGCTCGAAGAGAGCCGCCTGGCCCTGGCCGACGCCGACGCAGAGGGTCGCGAGGCCGTAGCGGCCGCCGCGGCGGCGCAGCTCGTGGAGGAGCGAGACGACGAGGCGGGCGCCGCTCATCCCGAGCGGGTGGCCGAGCGCGATCGCGCCCCCGTTGACGTTGACGCGCTCCTCGTCGAGCCAGAGCTCGCGGATCACGGCGAGGCTCTGGGAGGCGAACGCCTCGTTCAGCTCCACGAGGTCGACGTCGGAGAGCGCAACGCCGGTGCGCGCCATCAGCTTCCGCACCGCCGGGATCGGGCCGACGCCCATGACCGCGGGGTCGACGCCGGCCGACGCGGCGCCGACGACCGTCCCGAGCGGCTCGATCCCGAGCTCCTTCGCCTTCGCCTCGCTCGCGATCACGAGGGCGGCGGCCCCGTCGTTGATGCCGCTCGAGTTGCCGGCGGTGACCGTGCCGCCGGCGCGGAAGGCCGGCTTCAGCGACGCGAGCCGCTCGGCCGTCGTGTCGGGCCGCGGGTGCTCGTCGTGCTCGAGGTCGCCTGCGGGGACGAGCTCGTCGGCGAAGCGTCCGGCGGCATGCGCCGCCGCCCACCGCTCCTGCGAGCGCAGCGCGAACGCGTCCTGATCCTCGCGCGAGATGCCCCAGCGCTCGGCCACGTTCTCGCCGGTCTCGCCCATCGCCTCGCGCGAGTAGCGCTCCTCGTAGTGCGGGTTCACGAAGCGCCAGCCGAGCGTCGTGTCGTGGAGCGTCCGGTCGCCGCGGGCCCACGGCGCTTCGGGCTTCTCATCACGAGCGGCGCCCGAGTCATCGACTCGACTCCTCCTGCGACCAGGACGTCGCCGTCGCCGGCGGCAACCGCATGGCAGGCTTCGACGACCGCCGAGAGCCCCGAGGCGCAGAGACGGTTGACGGTGACGCCGCCGACCGTCTCCGGCAGCCCGGCGAGCAGCGCGGCGAAGCGCGCGACGTTGCGGTTGTCCTCGCCCGCCTGGTTGGCGCAGCCGAGGTACACGTCCT
This sequence comes from Actinomycetota bacterium, assembly GCA_016870235.1. The sequence goes on from VGCB01000648.1 coordinate 1,226, forward strand.
CGATCTCTCCGGCAGGGACGCCGGCCCGCTCGACCGCCGCAGCGACCGCGATCGCGGCGAGATCGTCGGCGCGCACCGCGGCGAGGCCGCCGACGTGCCGGCCGATCGGCGTCCGGACGGCAGAGAGCACGACAGCGCGGGGCATGGGCGGCCGCCTCCTCGGACACGACGACGGAACGGAGAAGGAGGGATTCGAACCCTCGAGGCAGGGATCACCCCACCTAACGCCTTAGCAGGGCGCCGCCTTCAGCCACTCGGCCACTTCTCCGGGTTGGATCAAGAGGATATCGGACTGCCGCGCGCGGATCCCGAGCGGCGGTTCAGTCGTGCACGCGGGCGATCAGGTCGGTGCGGCGGATCACCTTCACCTCGATCCCGCTGATCCGCACGTCGAAGCCCTCCTCGCGCAGGTAGAGCACCTTGTCGCCGACGTCGACGCCCTCGACCTCGCTGCCGATCGCGGTCACGATCCCCGTGCGGCAGGCAGCCGTCGCCGCGGCCGAGGGGGGGAGGATGAGGCCTGCCCGCGTCTCCGTCTCGTCGCTGACCGGCTGGATGACGACGTACTCGTCCAGCGGCTCGAGCGACGC
>VGCB01000649.1 GCA_016870235.1 Actinomycetota bacterium
GCCTGCTCCTGCGGCGTCGGGCCGAGCGCCGCCAGCCGCACCGCCCGGATCACGACCGGCGCTCCCGGCTGGCCGCGGACGCCGTAGAGCCGCTCGTGCTCGTCCTCGATCCGCGCTTGCAGCGCCGGCAGCGTCTCGCCCTCCGGGAAGGGCACCTCCACCTCCCAGCTCTGGCCGTGGTAGCGGAGGTCGGCGGAGCGCTGCCACTCGACGTCGCCGGCGACCGCGGGAGCGAGGGCTGCGCGCATCTCCGCGAACAGCGCCTCGACGGTGTCGACACCGGCCGTGGCAGCGTCGAGGTGGCAGCTGCGGACGTCGTGGAACTCGGGCCGGGCGAAGAGCAGGCCGACGGCGCTGAAGAGCCCCGCCGCGGGTGGCACGACGACGGTGGCGATGCCGAGATCCTCGGCGAGCCCGGCCGCGTGCACAGGGCCCGCACCGCCGAAGGCGATCAGCGCGAACTCGCGCGGATCGCGGCCCTTCTCGGACGAGACGGAGCGGAGCGCCCGGGTCATCCGCGCGTTCGCGATCCGGTGGATGCCGTCGGCGGCGGCGATCGCCGTCAGGCCCAGCGTCCCCGCGATGCCCTCGACGGCGGCGAGCGCCGCGCCCGCCGCCACGGAGATGCCGCCGTCGGCGATCGGGCCAGTCGGCATGTAGCCGAGGACGACGTTCGCGTCGGTGACGGTCGGCTCGACGCCCCCGAGGCCATAGCAGGCCGGGCCCGGCTCAGCGCCCGCGCTCCGCGGCCCGACCTGCAGGCCGCCCGCCGGGTCGAGCCACGCAAGGCTGCCGCCGCCGGCGCCCACCTCGGCGATGTCGATCGTCGGCACGCGGAGCAGCTCTCCCGCGCCGCGGATGAGGCGGCTCCCGCCGGAGAGCGAGCCGCCGACCTCGTACTCGCGGCCACGCGCGATCGTCCCGTCCTCGATCAGCGACGCCTTCGCCGTCGTCCCACCCATGTCGAAGACGATCGCGTCGCGGAGGCCGAGCCGCGCGGCGATCCCACGCGCCGCGATCACGCCGGCCGCGGGCCCCGACTCGAGCGCGAAGACCGGCCGGAGCTTGGCGTCCTCGCCCGTCATCACGCCGCCGGACGACTGCATGATCCGCAGGGGAGCCGCGATCCCGGCCTCGTCGAGCCCGCCGCGAATGCGGTCGATGTAGGAGGCCATCAGTGGTCGCACGTACGCGTTGACGACGGTCGTCGCCGACCGCTCGTACTCGCGCTGCTCGCGGAGGATCCGGCTCGAGAGCGACACGGTCGCGTCCGGCAGCTCCTCCTCGAGGACCGCGAGCGCGCGCTCCTCGTGGTCGGGGTACAGGTACGCGCGGAGAAAGCAGACGGCGACGGAGTCGACGCCGGCAGCGCGCAGGCGCGCCGCCACCGCGCGCACCTCACCCTCGTCGAGCGGCCGCTCGACGGTGCCGTCGGCGAGCACGCGCTCCGCCACCTCGAGCCGCAGCCGCCGGGGCACGAGCGGCTCCGGCTTCCGCCAGAAGAGGTCGTACATGTGCGGGATCCGCAGCCGCCGCAGCTCGAGCACGTCGCGGAACCCGCGGGTGGTGACGAGCGCCGTCACCGCTCCCCGCCGCTGCAGCACGGCGTTCGTCGCCACCGTCGTGCCGTGCACCACCTCGGTCAGCTCCAGCTCGCGGCCCCGCTCGGCGAGCGCCGCCACGACCGCCCTGTCGTACTCGGGCGGCGTCGACAGGAGCTTCCGGATCTCCGTCCCGCCGCCATCCCCGAGCAGGATCACGTCCGTGAAGGTGCCGCCGACGTCGACGCCTGCCCGCATCGTGGGTGGGC
>VGCB01000650.1 GCA_016870235.1 Actinomycetota bacterium
CGGCCAGCGCCAGCCGTTCCGTGCCGTGATGTCGCCGATGTTCGTCTTCACGGCACCAACGCGACGATACCGGGCGGCTCGCCGTCTCCCGTCCGCTCCTCCGTGCGAGAATCGCCGGATCGGAGAGCGCGCCGACATCGACGTCAGGGCCACGATCGCGGCACAGCTGCGCGGCGAGGCGCCGCCCGCGCCGGGCGAGGAGCTGATCGGGCTCCGGTTCGTCGCCTGGGGAGATCGCGAGTCGACCTGGGAGCTCGAGGCGGGCGCCTGCCACCACAACCCGACAGGTGTCGTGCAGGGCGGCATCCTCTGCTCGCTCGCCGACGTCGCGATGGCGACGGCCTTCGCCTCGACGCTCGAGCCGGGTGAGACGTTCACGACGCTCGAGCTCAAGATCAACTACCTCCGACCCGTGGTCGAAGACACGATCCGCGCCGTCGGCCGAGTCGTGCATCGAGGACGGCGGACGGCGATGCTCGAGGCGGCGATCGTCGACTCGAGCGACCGGGAGGTCGCCCGCGCGTCGAGCACGGTGATGGTCCTCTCTCGGGCGTGACCGCGCGGGGCGACCGTCGTCAGTCCACCCGGATCGAGGACGCCGTGATCGGAGAGGGGCGCCGCACCGGCTCACGACGCAGGACGACGACGCAGAGAGCGAGCGTCGCGGCCGCAAGCGAGGCGACGACGATCGTGTAGCCGACGACCGCCGAATGGAGGCCGACCTCACGGGCAACGTAGCCGAGAATCGTCGCGGGCGCGGAGCCCGACATGTAGACGACGATCAGGTAGGTCGAGAACACCTCGGCGCGGATCGCGGCCGGCGCCACGATCTCGACGAGCGACTGACCTCCGAGGTACGTCAGCCCCTGACCGAAGCCCCCGACGACGCAGCCGGCGACGAAGGCCTCGATGCTCCCCTCGACGATTGCGAACGTGATCAGCAGGCCTCCCACCGGGAGGAGCGAGAGGCCGATCAGGGTGGCGCGCCTGATCGGCCAGCGTCGCAGGTAGAGCTGCGCCAGCGCGGACGTCGAGAGGAAGGACGCGACGATCACGGTCACGAGCGCCCGGTTGTCGAGGTCGAGCAGCCGGATCACGATCGACGGGCCGAGCGACTGGAACATGCACGTGAGCGAGTACGCGCAGAGCGCGAGCAGGCACCCGAGGGCGAACATCCTGCCGCCGGTCGGAGGCGTGCGAAGACGCTGCGGGCGAAGCGACCAGCCGGTCCTCTCGAGGACGGTCTCACGCATCGCGAGGACGCCTGCGAGCGTCGGCACGAGAAGGAGCCCGTACGCGATGTACACGAGCTGGAGCTTCCAGGGGAGGTACTCGGCGAAGATCCCGCCCACGACCGGCCCCGAGGCGAAGCCGGCGACGGAGGCCATCGCCGCGAGGCGGGCAGCGCGGCGGGTGTCGCCGTCGGGCGCGAGCTCGGCGAGGGCCGCCGTGGCGGCGCCCGTGTAGAGGCCGACCGCGGCGCCGCCCACGAGGCGCCCCGCGAAGAGGAGCTCGACGTTCGGCGCCGCGGTGAGGAGCACGAGCATCAAGGCGGCCAGGCCGAGGCCGGGGAGCATGACCGGCCTCCGCCCGATCGCGTCGGAGAGCCGGCCCGCGAAAACGACGGCCGCGATCAGGCCGACCACCGAGCTGGCGGCGAGCACGGCGAGCGTGAGGTCCGAGAACCCCATCTCGCGCTTGTACGTCTCGTAGAGCGCGAGCGGCGCGGAGGTGGCGCCGACGACGATCACGATCCCGATCGCGAGCAGCGCCCGCACGAAACGCGGGTCCTGCACACCCG
>VGCB01000651.1 GCA_016870235.1 Actinomycetota bacterium
AAGGCGTACGGGTCGGCGTCGCCCATGAGGAAGAGCGTCGGGCGGCGAAGGAGTGGCACCCGCTCCTCGAAGGCGTACCGCGCAACGATCCGGTGTCCCTCGGCGGCGAGGTCTCCGGCCTTGAGGCAGTCGACGAGGAACCGCTCGAGCAGATCGGGGTCGGGCGGGTAGAACGCGGCGCGCATGTCCCACAGCTCCTTGACATGCGAGCCGTCGGCGCGGCGGTCGACGTCGTCGACGACCGCGCGACCGGTGGCGTGCTCGAGCCGTCCCTCGCGGCCGTGGAGGAAGAGGCCCGACAGCACCGCCGCGCGGATGCGATCCGGGTAGGCGACCGCGATCTCGGTCCCGACGTAGCCGCCCGTGTGGTGGCCGACGAGGTCGACCTTGTCGAGATCGAGCGCGTCGAGCAGCTCGATCGCGACCGACGCCCAGCGCTCGACGCTGTCCTCCCCCGCGGGGAGCCGGGAGGAGTCGCCGAAGCCGATCGTGTCCATCGCGATCACCCGCCGGTTGCGCGCGAGGAGCGGGATCACGTCGCGGTACTCCAGCCACGAGCGCGGCGTCTGATGCAGCAGCAGCGCCGGATCGCCGTCGCCGGCGATTGCGCAGTGGATCTGCCCGGAAGGGACGGCCACGAACCGGCGCTCGACGGCCGTGCTCACCGTGCGCACGCTACCGCTTGGCGGCGCCGCCCGCGCGCTTTAGATTCCTCCGATGCGCCTCGGAGTCGACGTGGGGGGAACGTTCGTCGACCTCGTGCTCGTCGGCGACGACGGCGGCGTCGGCTTCGAGAAGGTGCTGGCGGAGCCGGAGGACATCGTCGGGAGCATCACCCGCGGGCTGGCTGCCCTCCTGGCCCGGGCCGGGCTGCCCGCGGGCGCGATCGCGGAGGTGGTGCACGCGACGACGCGCGGCTCGAACACGGTGATCGAGCGGACCGGGCCGCGGACGGCGCTCGTCGCCACCGCCGGGTTCCGGGACGTCCTCCAGATCCAGCGCGCATTGCGGTGGAGCATGTACGACGTGCAGCTCGACAAGGCCGAGCCGCTCGTGCCCCGCTCGCTCAGCTTCGACGTCGCCGAGCGGACGCTCGCCGACGGCTCGGTCGAGAGGCCGCTCGACGAGACGGGGCTCCGACTGGTCGCCGCTGGCCTGCGCGAGCGCGGGGTGGAGGCGGTCGCGGTCGCCTTCCTCCACTCCTACGCCCGCCCGGAGCACGAGCGGCGAGCGCGCGACATCCTCCGTGAGGAGTTGCCGGAAGCGGTCGTGACGGCCTCCTCCGACGTATCGCTCCAGGGCCGGGAGTACGAGCGAGCCAACACCGCGGTCGTCAACGCGTACATCAGCGGCGCGGTCGGCGACTACCTCGCGGTGCTCGCCGACGAGCTGCCTCGCACCGGCGTGACGGCCCCGCTCTGGATCATGCAGTCGAGTGGCGGCCTCGCCTCGGTCGAGACGGCGCGGACGCTCCCGGTGCGGACGCTCGAGTCGGGCCCGGCCGCGGGCGTCCTCGCGGCCGCCCACTTCGGTGTCCGCGCCGGCTTCCCGGACGTGATCTCGTTCGACATGGGCGGGACGACCGCGAAGGCGGCGGTCGTCCGCGGCGGCATCCCGGCCACGAAGGGGTACTTCGAGATCGAGCGGGTCGAGAACCGGCGCGGCAGCGGGCTCCCGGTCGACATCCCCGCGCTCGACCTGGTCGAGGTCGGAACCGGCGGCGGCAGCATCGCCGAGGTGCGGCACGGCTCCCTGCGCGTCGGCCCGCGGAGCGCCGGGGCCAGCCCGGGGCCCGCC
>VGCB01000652.1 GCA_016870235.1 Actinomycetota bacterium
GATCCGGACGGTGCCCTGCTGCGTCCCGATCCGCTCGGTCAGGCGGCGCCACTCGCCGAGATCGGCGGGCGGCGCATCGAGGCCGAGCTTCTGGCAGACGAGCTCGTCGAGGCCCTCCGCCTGCAGCCGCTCGGGCACGAGGTAGACGTCGGGGACGTCCGGCGACGCGATCACGGCGCCGCGGTCGACGTCGGCGAAGAGCGCGATCTTGTCCTTGATGTCGTCGGACAGCTCCTCGTGCGAGCGGCAGACGACGAGATCGGGGTGGATGCCGATGCGGCGGAGCTCGTTGACCGAGTGCTGCGTCGGCTTCGTCTTCAGCTCGCCTGCCGCCTCGATGAAGGGAACGAGCGTGACGTGCAGGTAGAGGACGTTCTCCTGGCCGACCTCGCGCCGGAACTGCCGGATCGCCTCGAGGAACGGGAGCGACTCGATGTCGCCCACCGTGCCCCCGATCTCGGAGATGACGACGTCGGTCGGGACGGCGGCGCCGCCGCGCCGGATCCGCGCCTTGATCTCGTTCGTGATGTGCGGGATCACCTGGACGGTGGCGCCGAGGAACTCGCCCTTCCGCTCCTTGCGGAGCACCGTGTCCCAGACGGCGCCGGCGCTGTGGCTCGCGTTGCGCGACAGGTTCTCGTCGACGAAGCGCTCGTAGTGGCCGAGGTCGAGGTCGGTCTCGGCGCCGTCCTCCGTGACGAACACCTCGCCGTGCTGGAAGGGGCTCATCGTGCCCGGGTCGACGTTCAGGTACGGGTCGAACTTCTGCGCCTGCACGCGGAGGCCCCGCGCCTTCAGCAGCCGGCCGAGCGACGCGGCCACGATTCCCTTGCCGAGGGCGGAGACAACCCCCCCGGTCACGAACACGTACTTCGTCGGCCGCTCGATCACGCGCGCTCCGGCATCACGGACGACGTCCCGCCCGATCGACGGTCGCGAGGCCTGGCGTCGACTCGATCAGGCTACCGAGGGAGCGGATCTCGCCGAGCGTGGTGAGGGCCGCGAGCGCTCCGACGACACCGATCCGGCCGCGAGGCGAGAGCCGTTCCACGGAACGCCACCCTAGCAGCGCCCCGAGCGCATTCGCCCCAGCATCCCCGAGCATCCACATCTCGCGGAGATCGTACGGGGCAAGCAGGACGGCGACCGCCGCCGCCCCGCGAGGCACTCCTCGCACGAGGGCCGTGCCGGCCGCGAACGCCTTCAGCGCGCGCCCCGGCCGCGTGTCGAGCTGGTTGAGGACGTTGGCGGCGAGCGCGATCGCGGCGGCTCCGGTCGGCGATCGCGTCCGCAGGAGGGCGTACGCCGGGATCCCGACGAGCTTGAGCGTCCCTGTCGTCGCGCCCGCTCGCATGTGAGCCCGCAAACCGCGCTCGGGCCCGCTCCAGAGGTCGTCGGCGAGCCCGATCAGCGCGACCGGGAGGACACGCGGCGACGCCAGGCCGACGACGACGCCGACGAGGGGAAGCGGCAGGCCACGGTGATTTCGCGCGCTTGGCAGGCAGGCGACCGCGAGGTGGAGGAGCTGCCGGCCGCGGTGCAGGAAGCCTCGAAGGTCGCGGGCGGTCGAGCGATGGGCGAGGTCGAGCTCGAGCTCCCGCACGCGCAGGCCGGCGCGGCCGGCGTCGACGTTCATCCGCGTCTCGACGCCGAACCCGGGCGCGACCGGGAACGCGAGCTCTCGCGCCCGGGCGGAGAGCAGGCGCTGCCCCGAGAGCGGCTCCCGCAGCTCGATGCCTCCGAGCGCCCGGCCGAGCAGCCGGGCAGCGCGCTTGGCGAGCCCGAAGCCCTGGCTC
>VGCB01000653.1 GCA_016870235.1 Actinomycetota bacterium
CGCGGCGGGCGAGCCGCTCGCCGCGGAGCCGCCGAAGGGCGGCCCGCACCGTGAGCGCGGCCGACGCTTTCGTCGTCTTCACCCCCTCGGGGCGCCGCGGGCGGTTCCCGGCGGGGACGACGGTGCTGGAGGCGGCCCGCCGTCTCGGCGTCGACCTCGACTCCGTCTGCGGCGGGCGCGGGATCTGCGGCCGCTGCCAGATCGAGGTCAGCGAGGGCGAGCACGCGAAGCACGGCATCGTCTCGCGCGCGGGCTCGCTCACCGCTCCGTCGCCCGTCGAGGAGGCCTACGCCGCCGACCGCGGGCTCGGCGCGGGCCGGCGGCTCGGCTGCACCGCGGCTGTCCTCGCCGACGTGGTCGTCGACGTCCCGGCGGAGAGCCAGGTGCACCGGCAGGTCGTCCGCAAGGACGCCGAGGCCCGTTCGATCGCGATCGACCCGGCCGTCCGCCTCCACTACGTCGAGGTGGCCCAGCCCGATCTCGGCACGGCCACGGGCGATCTCACCCGCCTGCGCGAGGCCCTCGCCGCCGAGTGGGGACTGCGCGATCTCGCCTGCGACCCGCACGTCCTCCCCACGCTCCAGCGCACGCTGCGGGCAGGCGGGTTCCGCGTCACCGTCGCCGTCCACGACGGAGCCGCGATCACCGGTGTCCGCGCCGGCTTCCACGACCTTGCGTACGGCATCGCCTTCGACGTCGGCTCGACGACGGTGGCCGGCCATCTCTGCGACCTCTCGACCGGCGACGTCCTCGCCTCGGCCGGCGCGATGAACCCGCAGATCCGCTTCGGCGAGGACCTGATGAGCCGGGTCTCCTACGTGATGATGAACCCCGGCTCCGAGAAGGAGCTGACGCGGGCCGTGCGCGGGTGCCTCGCCAAGCTCACGGCCGAGCTCGCGAACGACGCGGGGGTCGACCGCGATGACGTCCTCGAGGTGACGCTCGTCGGCAACCCGGTCATGCACCACCTCCTGCTCGGCCTCGACCCGACCGAGCTCGGCGGCGCGCCGTTCGCGCTCGCGATCGACGAGGCCGTGCGCCTCCCCGCGCGCGAGCTCGGGCTGCCGGTGCACGCCGGCGCCCGCGCGTACGTGCTGCCGTGCATCGCGGGCCACGTCGGGGCGGACACGGCCGGGGTGATCCTCGCCGAGGGCCCGCACCTCTCCGACAAGGTCGAGCTGGTCGTCGACGTGGGCACGAACGCCGAGATCGTGCTCGGGAACCGCGAGCGCCTGCTCGCCGCCTCCTCGCCGACCGGGCCCGCGTTCGAGGGCGCGCAGATCAGCTGCGGCCAGCGGGCCGCGCCGGGCGCGATCGAGCGCGTGCGGATCGACCCGGCCACCCTCGAGCCGCGGTTTCGCGTGATCGGCTGCGACGCCTGGTCGGACGAGCCCGGCTTCGCCGGGACCGCAGTCACGGGCATCTGCGGCTCGGGGATCGTCGAGGTCGTCGCCGAGCTCCTGCTGGCGGGGATCCTGACCGCGGACGGGACGATCGACGGCGCGCTTGCAGCCAGGACGCCCCGGATCGTCGCCGACGGCCGCACGTTCTCCTACGTCCTCTCGGAGACGGAGCCGCAGATCGCCGTCACGCAGAACGACATCCGCCAGATCCAGCTCGCGAAGGCCGCCCTCCACGCCGGCTGCACGCTCCTGCTCGAGCGCTACGGCGTCGAGCACGTCGACCGGATCCGACTCGCCGGCGCGTTCGGCGCGCACATCGACCCGGTGCACGCGCTCGTCCTCGGGCTCGTGCCCGACTGCGAGCCCGACCGCGTCACGTCGGCCGGCAACG
>VGCB01000654.1 GCA_016870235.1 Actinomycetota bacterium
GCGCTCGCGATGCTCGCCTGGCCCACGGGAGGCCTGCGGGCGGCCGCGCGCGCGGTGGTGCCGGCGGCGGCGATCGGCGCGGTCTACCCGGTCGTGCTCTGGCTCTGGATCGACCGGCCGTTCGCCTTCCTCGACGGCCAGGAAGTGTGGGAGCGAGAGCTGAGCCCGATCGGGCCCCTCGGCGGGCTCGTGAACGCGATCGCCGACGCAGACCTCTTCGAGCTCGCCTTCGCGGTCGTGATGCTGGCGCTCGCCGTCGCCGCCTGGCGGCTCGTGGGCACCGCCTACGGGCTGTACGCCCTCCTCGTTCTCGCGATCCCGATGTCGTTTCCGTCCGACCGGCTCGGCGGGCTCTACTCGTTCCCGCGGCTCGCGCTCGCCGCCTTTCCGTGCTTTCTCGCCGCGGGCGTGTTGCTCGCCTCCCGGCGACGCCTGGCCGCGCTCGCCGGCGTCGTTTCTGCAACGCTCCTCGTATATCTGCTGATTCGATGGAGCCTGTGGCACTGGGTCGCGTGACGACGCTCTCGCCCGGCCGGGTCGCCGCCTGGTTCGCGCTCGCAATCGCGATGGCTGCGCTTGCCTACGGCTCGAACGCTGCCGCGGACACGGAGCCCGGCGACGACGTCCTCTTCCAGTGGAGCACCGCCGCGTCCGCCGCGGTCCTCTACGCGATCATCTTCGCCGTGCTGCTCGCGATCGCCCGTCCGGTCGACCCGACGGTGCTCGGCTTCCGGCGCCCCGACTCGTGGGGGAAGGCGATCGGCCTGATCCTCGCGGGCTTCGTCGCGATCGCCGTCGCCGCCGCCGTCCTCGACGCTGCCGGCCTGAACGCGGGCGACGAGCAGGGTCTCGTCCCCAAGGATTGGGATCCTTCGCGTGCGGCGCCGTTCGTGGCCAACTTCGTCGTCGTCGCGCTCGTGGCGCCACTCGTCGAGGAGGCGATGTTCCGCGGCGTCGGCTTCGCCGCTGTGCGCCAGCACTGGGGAGCCCTGGCAGCGACAGCCGTCACCGCGGTGCTGTTCGGCCTCGCGCACGGGCTGCTCGTCGCCCTGCCGGTCCTCGCCGCGTTCGGCGTCGTGCTCGCCGTCGTGCGTCAGCGAACGGACAGCATCTACCCTCCGATCGCCTTGCACGCCCTCTTCAACGCGCTCGCGCTCATCGCCGGCGTCACCGGCGTCGGGAGCTGACTCGATGGGCCAGTCGACCGACGCTGCGGAGGCCCGCCGCCGCTTCGACGAGATCAGGTCGCTCATCGACGAGAACGACCTGCGTCTCGTTGCCACCGTCAACGAGCGGCTCCGCCTCGTCACCGAGCTCTGGGCGCTGAAGGCGGAGCTCGGGCTGCCGCTCTTCGACGGAGGGCGCGAGCAGCGCCTCCGTGACACGCTCGCCGCGGCCAACGCCGGCCCGCTCTCCGCCGCGGGCCTCGACCGGCTCGTGGCCGAGATCCTCGCCCTCACGCGCAGCGAGCTCGGGGCGCCCGAGCCCGGCGGCGCCTGAGCTCAGCTCTTGCCGCCCTCCTCGCCCTCGCCGGTGGCGAACTGATCCGGCGAGACGCTGTCGAGGAACCGGCGGAACTCGCCCATGTCGACATCGCCGAGCATGCTCATCTCGCCCGTCGGCGGCTGACCGGAGGGAGAGAGCGCGCCGAGATCCGGCTCGTCGCCCTCGAACTCGACTCCGGACTCCTCGATCACGTCGTCGGCCGCGAAGATCCGCGCGTCCGTCCGCAACGCGAGCGCGATCGCGTCGGACGTGCGCGAGTCGACCTCGATCTCGTTCCCGGCCTG
>VGCB01000655.1 GCA_016870235.1 Actinomycetota bacterium
GAGCACGAGCTCCTCCGCTACATCGACCGGCGAAACCACCACCGCCACGACCCCAAACTCCGCCGCGCCGAGAAACGAGGCTGCTTTCACTGAAGGGGCACTAGCGCCCGCTGCACCCCGACGCGCTGGCGACGGCGCCGCTGCCGTGCCGGCTCGTCCACCCGGACCTCCGGGCGCGCGACTACCCTCGCCCTTGTGAGAGAGGAGCGCACGTACGCCGCAGCCGGCGTCTCCCTCGCCACGGCCGACTCGGTCGTCGAGCGGCTGCGGAGCGCGGTCGACTCGACCCGCACGCCGTCCGTCGAGGGCAGCTTCGGCTCGTTCGCCGGGCTCTTCGCGATCGACGACCGTCGGCTGCTCGCCGCCTCGACCGACTCCGTCGGCTCGAAGCTCGTCCTCGGCCGCCGCGCCGGCCGGCTCCGCTGGTGCGGCGCCGACATCGCCGCACACGGGATCAACGACGTCCTCACGACCGGCGCCGAGCCGCTCTTCTTCCTCGACTACGTGGCGGCGAACACGATCGACCCGGAGGAGGTCGCCGATCTCGTCGAAGGCGCCGCCGACGTCTGCCGCGCCGCCGGCTGCGCGATCCTCGGCGGCGAGACCGCAGAGCTGCCTGGCATCTACCGGGACGGCGAGATCGACTTCTGCGGCACGGTCGTCGGCATCGTCGATCGCGACACCCTGATCGACGGCTCGCGGATCGAGCCCGGCGACGTCGTCGTCGGCCTGCCGTCCGCCGGGATCCACTGCAACGGGTTCTCGCTCGTGCGGAGCATCGTCGGCGACGGCGCGTTCGACGCCGAGCTGCTGCTGCCGCCGACCCGCCTCTACCTCGACGACGTCCGCGAGCTGCGCGCGCGCGCCGACGTGCGCGGGCTCGCCCACATCACGGGCGGAGGCATCGCCGGCAACCTCGTCCGGATGCTGCCGGACGGCCTGCGCGCCATCGTCGACGCGGAGAGCTGGTCGCGGCCACCGGTGTTCGACTGGCTGCGCGAGGAAGGTGTGCCGGAGGAGGAGCTCCGCCGGGTGTTCAACATCGGCATCGGGTACTGCGCCGTCATCCCCGCCGGCGACGTGGCGGCCTCGGACCTCGTGATCGGCCACGTCGAGAGCGGCGTGCGGGAGGTCGCGTGGACCGACACGTAGGCGTTCTCGTCTCCGGCTCCGGGTCGAACCTGCAGGCTCTGCTCGACGCGCGCCTACCGGTCGCGGCCGTCGCGTCGAACGTGCCGGGCGTCCTCGCGCTCGAGCGCGCCGAGGCGGCGGGCGTCTCCACGGAGACCTTCCCGCTCGACGCGTATCCGGACCGCGCCACCCGCGACGCTGCCATGGCCGACTGGCTCGCGGGGCATGATGTCGAGATCGTCGTCTGCGCCGGATACATGCACATCCTCACGCCCGCGTTCCTCGATCGCTTCCCCGGGCGCGTCGTCAACGTCCATCCGGCGCTCTTGCCGTCGTTTCCCGGCGCCCACGCCGTCGAGGAGGCGCTCGCGGCCGGGGTCGTCGAGACCGGCGCCACCGTGCACCTCGTCGACGAGGGCGTCGACACGGGGCCGATCCTCCGGCAGGAGCGCGTGCCGGTACTCCCGGGCGATACCGTTGCGACGCTTCACGACCGCATCCGCGCGGTCGAGCACCGACTACTGCCAGCCGTGGTGAAGGAGTTGACCTCTGCATGAACGTGAAGCGCGCCCTGCTCTCGACCTACGACAAGACGGGTGTCGCCGACTTCGCCGAGGGCCTCCGTCGCCTCGGGGTCGAGCTCGTCG
>VGCB01000656.1 GCA_016870235.1 Actinomycetota bacterium
CTTCTCCCTCTACATTTTCGTGCTCGCCGGGTTCCTCGGGCACCACGTGATCAGCAAGGTCCCGCACCTGCTGCACACGCCGCTCATGGCCGGCACGAACGCCATCGCGGGCATCTCGCTCGTCGGTTCGCTCGTCGCCGCCGGCGGTGACTTCGGCGACACGAGCACGATCCTCGGGTTCATCGCGGTCGTCTGCGCGAGCATCAACACCGTCGGTGGGTTCCTCATCACCGACCGCATGCTCCGGATGTTCAAGAAGAAGGGCGGAGGTCGCTGATGGACCTCTCCGGACCCGCATATCTCGTCGCGTCGGTCTCCTTCATCCTGACGCTCCAGTTCCTGAGCTCGCCGAAGCTCGCCCGCCAGGGCGTGCTGATCGGCGCGTTCGGCATGGCGGTCGCGGTGGTCGGGACGCTGATCCGGCCCGAGATCGTCACCTACAAGTGGATCGTCCCCGGCGTGCTCGTCGGCTCGGTGATCGGCGCGGCGATGGCCGCGTGGATCCCGATGACCAAGATGCCGGAGCGCATCGCGCTCTCGCACGCCTTCGGCGGTCTCGCCGCGGCGCTCGTCGGCATCTCGGAGTACGTGCGGCACGACCCGCACCACCTCTCCAACGTCACCGTCGCCGCGCTCGGGCTCGAGACGTTCTTCGGGTTCTTGACCTTCACCGGCAGCCTGCTCGCCTTCGGCAAGCTGCAGGGCTTCATCACGGGCGCGCCCATCACGTTCCCCGGGCTGAACGCGCTGAACATCGCGGCGTTCGTCGGGAGTCTCCTCGGGCTCGGGCTCTTCGTGCTCCACCCCGAGATGGCGAACGTCTTCTACGGGATCTGCGTGGTCGGGCTGGTCATCGGCGTCACGGCCGTCATCCCGATCGGCGGCGCGGACATGCCCGTCGTCATCTCCCTGCTCAACAGCTACGCCGGGCTCTCGGCCAGCGCGACGGGCTTCGCGCTCGACAACAACGTCCTCATCATCGCCGGCGCGCTGGACGGCACCAGCGGCTTCATCCTCTCGATGATGATGAGCAAGGCCATGAACCGGTCCTTCGCCAACGTGCTCTTCGGCGCGTTCGGAACCGGGGACAGCGGGCCCGCGCCCGCGGCGGCGGGGGGCGGCCGAGTGGCCCAGTACAGCCAGGGCAGCGTCGAGGACGGTGTCGCGACGCTGCAGGCCGCCCAGTCCATCATCGTGGTCCCCGGGTACGGGCTCGCGGTCTCGCAGGCCCAGCACGCCATCCGCGAGCTCGGCCAGATCCTCGAGTCCGGGGGCGCGAAGGTCAGGTACGCCATCCACCCGGTCGCAGGCCGCATGCCCGGCCACATGAACGTCCTGCTCGCCGAGGCAGACGTCCCCTACGACCAGCTCTTCGACCTCGACGACATCAACGACGACTTCGCCCAGACGGACGTCGTCCTGGTCGTCGGCGCGAACGACGTCGTGAACCCCGCCGCCAAGACGAACAAGGGGAGCCCGATCTACGGCATGCCCGTGTTCAACGTGGAGCTCTCGAAGACGGTCATCGTGCTCAAGCGGAGCATGAACACCGGCTTCAGCGGCCTCGACAACGAGCTCTTCTACCTCCCGAACACCATGGTCGTGCTCGGGGACGCGAAGAAGACGCTCCAGGCGATGAAGACCGAGCTCGAGTCCCGCGACGACTGAGCCGCACGCGCCGCGTCACGGGCGCCCCGGCGCCCCGGCTTCCGGCCGCCCTTCCCCGCGGTCCCGCCCCGGGGGCGGTCGAATCGGCCCCGGGGGGGCCCCGGGCCG
>VGCB01000657.1 GCA_016870235.1 Actinomycetota bacterium
GCAGAGCGCCGGATGGTTCTCCTCGGGGTGGCGGTCGCGGGCGTGGCGACGATCGCGCTCTACCTGGTCGGGTATGCGGCGCCCGGACACGCCTCGGGCTACATGAGCTCCGCGACCGACCTGCTTCGCTTTCTCTCGTACCTCGTCGCGTACTTCGGGATGCCGTGGGTCTCCGTGGAAGCCCTGCGCCCGCTCGGGCTCGCGATCGGGCTCACCACGCTCCTCCTCGCGACGATCACCGTCGTGCGCCTCGGGCTCGGGCGACGGATCCTCGAGCGACGCGAAGCGCTCGCTCTCGGGCTCCTCCTCTTCGCGGGCGGGACGGGGCTCCTCACGAGCTTCGGGCGGATGAACGTCGGCCCGCATCCGGCGCACCGGTACACGATCTTCGCGATCGTGGCGCAAGCAGGACTTCTGCTCGCGGCGATGACGCCCCTGCGCCGGCTCTGGGCCGCCGATCGAGCGAAGAGGCGAATCTCGATCCTGACGCTCGCGCCGATGCCGCTCCTCCTGGTGCAGCAGGTCTGGGTCGGCGAGTTCGCCGTGGACCGCGCCGTCTGGTTCGCGAAGCTCGAGCACGCACTCCTCGCGGGGGATCGGCGCCCGGAGATCACGCAGCCGATCTATCCGGACCGGCAGCGGCTCGAGTATCACCTGAGCCGCCTGGCTGAGCGGCGGATCTACCTCTACCGGCTCGACCCGCCGGGAAGCGAGGGGCGCTAGCGAGAGGCGCCGTCGTGGGCGTGCGCGTCGAGGTACGCCTGGCGGCGCTTCATCGAGCGATAGATCACGAACACGGCCGTCGCGACGATCCCCGGCGGCATCACCATGATCAGGATCGTTCCGGCCGTGAAGGCGAAGGTCCAGTCGGACTCCTCGCCGCCGAAGCAGACGGCGCAAGCCGAAGCGACCGAGGGGACGGCCAGCGCCACGACGACCGCGAGGGTCGCCGCGAGGAGATCGCGCGCCGGTCGACGGTCGGTCAAGCCTAGTGCCCTCCTCCGTGCGCGTCTTCCGCAGGCGGAGGGCCGTCACCCAGATGGACGTGGTGCTGGTGCTTCTCGTGCTGAATCGCCTCGAGCTCGTGCAGGCCGATGTCCGGGAGCACGAACACGACGAGGATCAGCACGAGAGCGAGACAGATCCCGAGCGACACGTTGATCAGACGCCCCTCCGATCGGAGGTGCATGAAGAACGCCGCGATCAGGAACACCTTCGCCGCCGCGATCAGCAGCGCGATCACGACACCCGCCGCGTGCGGCAGCTTCATGTACGCGACGCCCACCGTCAGCAGCGTCAGCAGAGCGAGGGTAACGAAGATGACGAGGTACGTGCGAACCGCGGACGCGTGCGGGTCGTGCTCCCCATGCGGAGTGGCTTCCGTGCTCATGGCTCTCTCTCCACCCTCGATCAGAGAAGGTACAGGATCGGAAACAGGATGACCCACACCAGGTCGACGAAGTGCCAGTAGAGCCCGGCACACTCGACCCGCTCGTGATTCTTCGTGTAGTCGCCGCGGAGACCCGCGAACAGGATCATGAAGAGCAGGACGATGCCGCCCGTCACGTGCAGCACGTGGAGGCCGGTCAAGGTGTAGTAGAAGGAGCCGAAAAGGTTGCTCGAGAGCGTGATGCCCTCGTGCCACTTGTGGTTGTACTCGTAGGCCTTGATGAGAAGGAAGATGAAGCCGCCGCCGATCGTGCAAGACATGAAGCGCGCGAACTGCTGGATGTTGCCTCTCTGGATCCCGACGAGCGCGAGGACCA
>VGCB01000658.1 GCA_016870235.1 Actinomycetota bacterium
CTCGCTCGGCGGCATGCTGAAGAACGTCGAGAACGTGATCCCCTCCCCCGCGAACACCTACGCGAGCTGCGCCGCTTTCGGCGCGATGGACGCGAAGGAGCGGGTCCAGAGGCTCGAACGAGAAGGTCTCGACGCGGCGTTTCTCTACCCGACGCTCGGTGTCCTCTGGGAGGCGGAGTGCGAGGACGTCGAGCTCGCGCAGGCCTACACCCGCGCCTACAACCGCTGGATCGCGGATTTTTGTCGCGACTCCGGCGGCAAGCTGATCCCGATCGCGCACCTCTCGCTCGGCGATCCCGCGGCGGCGTCCGAGGAGCTCGTGCGCGCGGTGAAGGACGGCTGCAAGGGCGGCTGGGTGGCGCCCTTCTCGATCACGCGCGTTCCACACGGCCACCCCGACCACGACCGGCTCTTCGCGACGGCGCAGGACCTCGACGTCCCGCTCGCGATCCACCCGAGCTTCGAGCCCGACTGGGCGGTCCCGCACCGGTTCGAGATCCGCGGCCGCGGCAAGAACTTCTTCCTGAACGTGACCGCCGCGGACGCGGTCCGGCACGCGTTCACGACGTTCTTCCAATTCGCGACGTTCGATCGCTTCCCGAGATTGAAGCTCGTGCTGCTCGAGTCCGGCGCGGGCTGGATCGGCTACTGGCTCGACCGCATGGACGGCTACTGCCGCTCGCTCGTCGGCATCGGCGTCGCACTACGCGAGAAGCCGAGCGACTACTTTCGCCGGCAGTGCTGGATCTCCTGCGACCCGGACGAGACGACGATCCCCGGCCTCGTGGCCCTTCTCGGCGAGGATCGCTTCTTCTGGGCCTCGGACTTCCCGCACCCCGACCACACCGGCGACTACATCGCCGAGCTCGAGCGGCTCGTCGGCGATCTGCCGGAGACCGCGCGGACGGGGCTCCTCGGGGCAAACGTCCGCCGCCTCTTCCAGGTGTAGGGAAGGCGCCTCAGGGCGCGACGTCGAGGCCGGTGCCACCGAGCAGGACGAACATCTCGTCGTCGGTCGTCGCTCCGCCGGTGATCGCGCACGCGTCGCAGAGCCCGTCGCCCGAACCCGGCTCCGTGTCGCACGTCGCGTGATCGGAAGCACCCGCGCACGGCGCGCCGATCCGGCCTTCCGCACACGCGACCGGCGTGCACGTGCTTCGCTCCGGCTTCCGTGAGAGACGCGTCACGGTCTCCGGATCCGGCTCGCCGTCCTCGTCGACGCCGTTGTTGTAGATCGCGCAGTACGTGAGCGTCCGCTCCGCCGGATCGGCCGCGTCGAACACGATCGGCGGGTCGAAGGCGAGGAACACCGGATCGTCGTAGAACGGGCTCTCGTAGATCCGGCTGCCGTCCGGCGCTTCGACCCAGAAGAGCCCGCCCCGCCTGTGCGTGTGCGACGCGAGGTAGAGGAGCTTCTGGCCCTGCTCGAACGTTCGTGTCGAGCAGTACGTCTTCTCGGTGAACGGCGGCGTTCCCGCGGCGATCCCGATCGCATGGAAATCGTTGAAGTGCGTCATCTCGAGCTGCAGGTCGTCCGTGAAGTAGAAGTTCCGCCAGACGTGGTGCAGCGTGTCCTTCGTCGTCAAGTTGAAGGCGTGCGAGTTCCAGTAGACGAGGCCCTTCACCGGAAGCTTCGTGTAGAAGCCGGGCGCCTTGATCTCGGGGATCAGGTACGTCTCGTCGAAGTTGATGCCGCCGTTCGGCCGGCCCTCGTCGGGTCCGAACCCGATGCAGGTGATGCTGTCCTTGATCGCCGTGCGGCAGA
>VGCB01000659.1 GCA_016870235.1 Actinomycetota bacterium
CTCGCGATCGCGGACGAGATCGCCCGGCGCGCCTTCGCGGCCTTCGAGCTCTGACCCCGGCCACCGACGGGTCGGCCGTCACGCGGGAAGCGGCACCGTGCCCAGGCCCGCGTCCGTCGCGTCCGCCGCTCCGGGGCCGCGATCCTCGCGGCCGTCCAGCATGCGCACCACCCTGTCCGCCCGCGCGGCGACGCCGAGGTCGTGCGTGACGAGCACCAGGGTCATCCCGCGCTCCGCCCGGATCCGCTCGAGCAGGTCGAGCACCTGCCGGCCGGCCTTCGAGTCGAGGCTGCCGGTCGGCTCGTCCGCCAGCAGGATCGCCGGCTCGTTCGCGAGGGCACGGGCGATTGCGACGCGCTGGCGCTCGCCGCCCGAGAGCTCCCCCGGCCGGTTCCCGGCGCGGCCGGTGAGCCCGACGAGGTCGAGCAGCGTCGCGGCCCGTCGCCGGCGCTCGGACGCGCGAAGCGGCAGCTCCAGCATTGGCACCTGAACGTTCTCGAGCGCGGTCAGGGTCGGCAGCAGGTTGTGGAGCTGGAAGACCATCCCGATATGGAGCGACCGGTAGTGGGAGAGGTCGCGCTCGACATCCAGGTCGTGACCCGCGACGGCGAGCGACCCCGCGTCCGGCCGGTCGAGCGCCGCCACGAGATGGAGGAGCGTCGACTTGCCGCAGCCCGACGGCCCGACGATCGCGACGAAGTCGCCCGCGTCGACGGTGAGATCCATGCCCGTGAGCGCGTGGATCCGCCCGTGCTCGTAGGTCTTGACGAGACCGCGCGCCTCGATCAGCGGCGTCCGCGCGTCACTCATGGCGGAGCGCCTCCATCGGCGAGAACCGGATCGCGCGAAGCGCCGGGTAGAGAGCGCCCGCGAGGGCGACCGCGACCGCGATCACGAGCGCCCGGACGAAGAGCGACGCAGGGTAGACCGGCGTCAGGAACGACCCGATCGCCGGGATCAGGACGACGAGCCGTGTCGCGCCGACGCCGAGGAGGATCCCCGCGCCCGTCGCGAGCAGGCAGAGGGCGAGGGACTCGCCGACGATCATCCGCAGCACCCGGCTGCGCCGCCAGCCGACCGCGCGGAGGATCCCGATCTCGCGCGTGCGCTCGAAGACCGACATGATCATCGTGTTCATCACCCCGACGGCCCCGATCACGACCGCGAGCAGCGAGATCGCGAGGTTCGCCGCGTCGAGGAGCTTCATGCCCTGGTCGACCGCGGCGTAGTCGTCGGCCGTCTCGATCACCGCGAAGATCTCGCCCGCCTCGTGGATCCGCTCGGCGACGACGTCGACCGGCGTTCCGGCAGCGACCTCCACGTACGTCATCGTGATCACGCCGGGCTTGCGGGCCGCGGCCTGGATCGTCGGCAGCGCCGCATACGCGCCGCTCCTCTCCCAGGCCGCCGAGCTCGTGTAGAGGCCGACGACGGTGAACCGGTGGCGCTCGATCGTGAGCGGGTCGCCGGGAGCGAGGTCGAGGTCGGCGGCGGCGGTGGCGCCGAGCGCCACCTCGTCCGGCGCGTGCGGCAGCCGGCCGGCTGTGAGCCTGGGGACGACGTGCGGCATCTCCGCGAGCTCGACGCCGTACGTGACGAAGAACGGGTTCGAGCCGACCCGGGAGATCTGGAAGAGCGTCCCCCACGCACGCTCGACCCCGTCCACCCCGCGGATCGTCTGCAGGTCGCGGTCGGTCAACGTCGAGAACGAGAGATCCGCCGCGCCGGGCTGGGCGACCATGAAGTCCGCGCCACCGAGGTGGGC
>VGCB01000660.1 GCA_016870235.1 Actinomycetota bacterium
GCGTACTTCAAGTACGTGAATGCGAGAGGTGGGGTCGGCGGTCGCACGATCGAGTACCGCTACATCGACGACGCCTACAACCCGCCGCAGTCGGTGCAGGTCACGCGCCAGCTCGTCGAGCAGGACAAGGTGTTCGCGGTCTTCAACTCGCTCGGGACCGAGCCGAACCTGCAGGTGCGCGACTATCTGAAGGCGCAGGGAGTGCCGCAGCTCTTCGTCGCCACGGGCGCGACGACCTGGGGTCGCGACGCCTCCACGTACCCGTCCGCGATCGGGTTCCAGCCGAGCTACCAGGCCGAGGGCTGGATCTACGGCCGCTACCTCGCACGGACGCTGCCGACCGCGAAGGTCGGGGTCATCTACCAGAACGACGACTACGGCAACGACCTCCTGAACGGCCTCAAGTCGGGCCTCCAGCGATCCAAGGTGCGGATCGTGGGGATGGAGTCGTATGAGCTCGACGCCACCGACATGCGCTCCCAGGTCTCGAAGCTCAAGAGCGGAGGGGCCGACGTCCTCGCGATCTTCGCCACCCCGCGGTACGCGATCCAGACCTACGTCGGCGCGAACCAGCTCGGGTGGCGGCCCAAGCTCACGATCGTCAACACGGTCGCGTCGGCGGCGAACGTGATGAGCCTCGCGGCCGAGGGCGGGAAGAACAAGGTCGTCGAGAACTCGATCTCGATCGTCTTCCTCAAGGACCCGACCGATCCGCAGTGGGGCAAGGACAGCGGGATCCGGCTGTACCGCCAGATCCTCTCCGCCTACGCGAAGGGTGCGAACGCGAACGACGTCTACCACGTGTACGGCATGGCCGCCGCGTGGACGTTCGTCGAGGCGCTGAAGAAGGCAGGTGCCGAGCCGACGCGCGCGGGCATCGTCAGCGCCGTCTCGAGCATGAACCTCTCGACGAACCCGTTCCTGCTGCCGGGGATCGCGATCAAGACCGGTCCCGGCGACCACTACCCGATCGAGCAGGTGCTGCTCCAGCGGTACCTGAAGGGCGGTTGGAAGTCGTTCGGCGGCCTCTGGGGGTTCCGCGCGGGGTAGCGCCGGTCGCTGCGTCGCGGGCCGACGGCGTCGGCTCACCAGGGTAGGCCGACCGGTCGAGGGCCTACGGATCGTCGATGTGCGCGATCCCGCGGGCGACACGCCTGACGCCGATCTCCTTGGCGCTCCCCGTGCCGAAGTCCTGCCAGCCGCCGCGGTACCGGCGCGGGCTGACGAGCTCGAGCTCGACATCGAGCTCGACCGCCGCCCAGCTGCCCAGCACGTGGGTGACGGTACCCGTGTACCCGGCGCCGCCTGCGAGCCATGCCGGATCGTGGTCGTAGCCCCCGAGACGCGGACACGATCGCCGACGACGAACGGACGGCCACCCGTCGCCCGTCACCGTCGGCCGCGAGGGATACTCATGGTGCGCCTGTCGCGCCGGCTCGGATGAACAGACTGCCCCGTCGCCCTTCGTCTCTCGTCGCAGGCGCCGTTGCGCTCCTCGCGGCGACTGTCGCCTCGGCAGGCCTCGGCGCGAGCGCATCGCCCTCCCTTCGAACCGTCCTCGACGGCTCGTTCGCCTCGCTTCGGGCTCGCGTGGCCGCAGGGGTCGCGAGCGCGGAGCGCGCGCAGGCGCTGTACGACGCCGGCCGCGACCTCGCGCTCGCCGTCCCCGACGCGACCTCCGACCCGTGCCTCCCGCTGCTCGCTGACCTCCGCCGCTACGCCGCCGTGGCGGTCGCGGCGGCGGAGTGGTACGACCGCGA
>VGCB01000661.1 GCA_016870235.1 Actinomycetota bacterium
TCGCGGACGGTCGGGGTCTCGCGCGGCCTGCGGGTGGTCTCGCCGGCACAGCGCAGCTCGACGACTTCGCGCGGGCCGCAGTTGGGGCAGGTGACGAGCATCGACAAGGCTTCGGTCCTGGTGGTGGGCTCTCGGTCGGTATGCGTTGGTTGATTGCCGTCAGCGCAATGCTGTATCGCTGACGGCGATATGATACCGCCATGGCCCGGACGGGGCAACCATCGACGAGGGACGTCGAGGCCACCGTGCGGGCGGTGGCGCTCCTCGACGCGCTCGCCGAGGGCGGCGAGCTCGGCACGACCGATCTCGCGCGACGGACGGGGATCACGCCCAGCACCGCGTCGCGCCAGCTCGGGACACTGGTGCGGGTCGGCCTCGTCGAGCACGTGCCGGAGACCGGCCGCTACCGGCTCGGGGTGAAGGTGCTCCGCCTCGCGAACGCGGTGCTCGGCCGGCTCAACCTGCGCGACGTCGCGCGCCCGCACCTGGAGGCGCTCGTCGAAGCGGTCGGCGAGGCCGCGACGCTCTCCGTCCCCGGCGACCGCGACGCGATCACCGTCGACTTCGTCCCCTCCGACCGCTACCTGCAGGGCGTGACCCGTCTCGGGCGGCCGTCGGTCGGCCATGCCAGCTCGGCCGGGAAGGTGCTCCTCGCCTTCGGCGCGGTCGATCTGCCCGAAGGGCCGCTCGCGCGCTACACGGAGCGGACGATCGTCGATCGCGCGCGGCTCGCGGAGGAGATCGACCGCGTCCGCGAGCGCGGCTACGCGGTCGCCGTCGACGAGCGGGAGGAGGGGCTCGCGGCGGTCGCGGCGCCCGTCCGCGGCGCCGATGGGGCTCTGGCCGCCATCGTCGCCCTCCAGGGGCCGTCCTCGCGGTTCGACGCCGCCGCGATCGACCGGGCGCTCCCGCTCCTGCTCGAGCGGACGCGCGCGATCGGGCTCGCCCTTGGCTGGGATGGCGAGTCAGGCTCGGGTTGAGCGGTCCGTCACTGCCGACGGGCGACCACGCCGAAGACGTTCCCCTCGGGGATCCGCATACGTCGACGCGGCCCCAGGCGCGGGGGCGGGGTGGCGCCGCAGGCTTCGAGCCGTCGGCGCGCGGCCGTGAGATCGTCGACTGCGATGCGCAGTCGACGTTCATCGCACTCAGCCTGCAGCGGCGAGGCGCTCGTTGCGGCCCGCGAGCGGGATGCCGGTGGCGACGGCGGTGACGAGCGAGATCGAGCGGAGATCCTCGGGCTCGACGTTCGCGAGGTTCGTCTTGCCGGTGCAGCGCGGCATGATCGACGCCTCCGTCTGCACGGCCTGGAGGTAGAGCTCGGCGCCCTCGGCGCGCTCGTCCGGCGTCGTGTCGCCGTAGAAGGCGATCGCGTCTCCCTCGATGCGGCCGCCGGCGGCGAGCGCGAGGGCCGTCGAGACCGCGACTGCGTTGGCGCCGAGGCCGATGAGCTTCGCCGTGTCGGTGCCCGAGCGGACGCCGCCGAACCAGACGAGCTCGACGTCCTCCTCGCGGTTGAGCTCGCGCAGGAGCCGGAGCGCGTCGCGGATCACGGTCAGGTCGGGAGCGCCGGCGAGCTCGGGCCAGGGGTGCTCGATTCCGGCCGTCCCGTCGAGCAGCAGGAGGTCGAGGCCGGCGTCGAGGGCCGCAGGGAGCGCCGTCGCGACGTCGGCCGATCGCACGACGGAGCCTCGCAACTGCCCGGGGTACGCGCTCGCGGGCGGGATCGCGCCGGCGAGGCCGATGATCGCGGCCGCCG
>VGCB01000662.1 GCA_016870235.1 Actinomycetota bacterium
AGGTGCGTGTGACTGGGCACGTCGAAGACGACGAGATCCGCCGGGCGACCGGCGGCGAGACGCCCGGCCACGTCCGCGCGGCCAATCGCGAGGGCTGCATGATCAGTCACCGCGCGGAGCACCTCCGTCGGAGACAGCCCGAGCAGGCTCATGCCCAAGGTGAGCATCAGCGGCAGATTCTCCGTCGGGCACGTCCCGGGGTTGCAGTCCGTCGCGAGGGCGACGGGGACGCCGGCGTCGAGGAGGGCACGCGCAGGCGGTCGCGTCGCGTGGCCGAGGAAGAGCGTTGCTCCGGGCAGGAGCACGGCGGCCGTCCCGGAGTGCGCGAGCGCGCGAATGCCGTCGGGCCCTGCGTGCTCGAGATGATCGGCGCTGACCGCCCCGACCGAGGCCGCGAGGCGGGCGCCGCCGCCGTCGGACAACTGGTCGACGTGCAGTTTCGGTTTCAGACCGAGGGCGCTACCGGCTCGCAGGATCAACGCAGCCTCGTCGGGGTGAAATGCCGTGTCCTCGACGAAGACGTCGCAGAACACCGCGAGACCTTCGCGCGCGATCTCGGGGAGCATGTCGTTGACGACGAGGTGCACGTATCGCCCGCGATCCATCCGATGCTCCGGCGGCACGACGTGAGCCCCGAGGAATGTGGGGACGAGATCTACGGGGTGGGCTCGATCAAGCCGGCGAATGACGCGGAGGAGCTTCAGCTCCGAGTCGAGATCGAGTCCGTAGCCCGACTTGACCTCGGCGGTCGTCACGCCCTGCCGAAGCAAGCGATCGAGGCGGGGGGCGGCGAGCGCAATCAGCTCCTCCTCCGTGGCCTTGCGGGTCATCGCCATCGTGTGGGCGATGCCGCCACCGGCGCGCGCGATCTCCTGGTAGCTCGCGCCCTTCGCCCGCAACGCGTACTCATGCGCGCGGTCTCCGGCAAAAACGAGATGGGTGTGCGGATCAACGAGTCCTGGCGTCACGAGCCCGCCCGCCGCGTCGATGATCTGCGTCTCGGGACCCACGACGAGACCGGCGGCCGCCAGGGATTCGGCCGTGCCAACGTGGGCGACCTTGCCACCGATGACGCCGACGACCCCCTTCGGAATCACCGGATCGCCGCCACTCGGAAAGATCTCGGCCGCCCCGCGCACGAGCAGGGAGAGCGTCGTCACCGGTTCAGACTCGGAAGGTCGACGCCGTTCGTAACCGCGAAGTGGATGGCCTCCTCGTACCCGGCATCCGCATGACGCATCACCCCGGTGCCCGGATCGGCCGTGAGAACGCGCTCGATGCGGCGCGCCGCAGCGTCGGTCCCGTCGGCGACCGTGACCTGCCCGGCGTGGAGGGAGTAACCGATGCCGACTCCCCCACCGTGGTGGACGCTGACCCAGGTCGCTCCGGCTGCGGTGTTCAGCATCGCATTGAGGATCGGCCAGTCGCCAATGGCGTCACTGCCGTCCTTCATGGCCTCGGTTTCCCGGTTCGGACTGGCCACGGAGCCGCAGTCGAGGTGGTCGCGCCCGATCACGATGGGCGCCTTCACGCGGCCGGTCCGCACGAGCTCGTTGAAGACCAGGCCCGCCCGGTGCCGTTCACCGTAGCCGAGCCAGCAGATCCGTGCCGGAAGACCCTGGAACTGCACCCGTTCGCGCGCCAATCGCAGCCAGCGATGCAGCGCCAGATTCTCGGGAAAGGCCTCGGCGATGGCGCGATCGGTCTCGTAGATGTCTTCGGGATCACCGCTGAGCGCGACCCAACGGAAGGGGCCTTT
>VGCB01000663.1 GCA_016870235.1 Actinomycetota bacterium
GATCACGAAGGACGGCTCAGTCCTCGTGCCCCTCGACGAGGAGAAGGCGCGCGATCAGGTGCGGAAGCTCAAGGAGGCCGGGGTCGAGGCGGTGTGCATCTGCTTCCTCTTCTCGTTCCTGAACCCGGTGCACGAGCAGCGGGTGGCGGAGATCGTCCGCGAGGAGTTCCCCGAGGCGTTCCTCTCCGTCTCGTCCGAGGTGCTGCCGCAGTACCGCGAGTACGAGCGCTTCTCGACTGTCGGCCTCAACGCGTACGTCGGCCCGAAGGTGGCGACGTACGTGGCGCGCCTGCAGGAGGAGCTGAAGGGACTGGGCGTCCGCTCGGGCGTCCATCTGATGACGTCCGCGTCCGGCGTCGCGACCGCGGAGGCGGCGACGAAGCGGCCGGTCAACCTGCTCATGTCGGGCCCGGTCGCCGGCGTCGTCGGCGGCATCTGGGCCGGCAAGCAGGCGGGCTACGACAACGTGATCACGCTTGACGTCGGCGGCACCTCTGCGGACATCGGGCTCGCGCAGGACGGCAAGCTGCGGATGAAGCACCTGCTCGACACGAAGGTCGGGCCGTACCAGGCGATGATCCCGATGGTCGACGTCGACACGATCGGCGCCGGCGGCGGCTCGATCGCCTACGTCGACGGCGGCGGCATCTTCCGGGTCGGCCCGCGCTCGGCAGGCGCCGTCCCGGGCCCGGCCGCGTACGGCCGCGGTGGCGCCGAGCCGACCGCGACGGACGCGATGGTCAACCTCGGCTGGCTCGTGCCCGACGCCTTCCTCGGCGGCGGCATGCAGTTGCAGCCCGAGGCAGCGCGCACGGCGTTCTCCGAGGGGCCCGCGAAGGGGCTCGGGATGAGCGTCGAGGAGGCGTCGATGGGCGCCGTGCAGATCCTCTCGCACTCGATGGTGCAGTCGATCGAGGAGAACTCCGTCCGCAAGGGGTTCGATCCGCGCGACTTCGCGCTCGTTGCCGAGGGCGGCGCCGGGCCGCTCTGGGCGGCGCAGATCGCGATCGAGGTCGGGACGCCCTACGTGATCGTGCCGCCGCACCCGGGGATCGCGGCGGCGATGGGCCTCCTCGCCACGGACATGGTCTACGAGTACGTCGCCACCACCTACCAGCGGCTCTCCAAGCTCGACGCGCACGCGCTGCAGCGGCGGTTCGAGGAGCTGGAGGAGGAGGCCGTCAAGCAACTCGACGAGGATGGCATCCCCGGCGACCAGGTCGTGATCCAGCGGATCGCGGAGTGCCGGTACCTCGGCCAGGGGTACGAGCTCCGCGTCGACGCGCCCTCCGGGCCGATCGACCACGCGTGGGTCGAGAAGGTGCGCGCGGACTTCCACGACATCCACCATCGCGAGTACTCGCGCCGGTTCGAGGACTCGGACATCGAGATCCCCAACATCCGCGTTCGCGGGATCGGGCTGATGCCGGCGTTCGCGACCGTCGAGGCCGAGCACGGCGACGCCTCGGCCGCACCCGCGCTCCGGCGCGAGGGGAAGGCGTGGTTCCGCGTCGACGGCGAGCTTCGCGAGATGACGACCGGGTACTACGACCGCTCGAAGCTCAAGGCCGGGAATCGCATCAGCGGACCGGCGATCGTCAATCAGTACGACACCACCACCGTGATCCCGCCGGGGCTCGAGGCCCAGGTCGACCGGTACGGGAACATCATCATCGAGGTCGGGGCATCCGCCGAGGCGCAGGCCGTACAGGCGATGTCGGCGGTCAGAGGAGGCTAGGCGCGCATGAGTGT
>VGCB01000664.1 GCA_016870235.1 Actinomycetota bacterium
GCACCGACCCGGTCGTCCAGGCGGCCTCGGGCGTGATGAGCGTCACCGGGGAACCGGATCGCGGGCCGTCGCTCGTCGGCGTCCCGATCGCCGACTTCACGGGGGCGCAGCAGGCCGTGCAGGGGATCCTGATGGCGCTGCTCGTGCGCGAGCGGACCGGGCGCGGTCAGAAGGTCGAGATCTCGCTGCTGGCGGGGCTGCTCTCGGCGCTGACGACGAGGCTCGCGTCGTTCTTCACGACCGGCGAGGACCCGCAGCGGTTCGGCAGCGCCCACTCGATCGTCGTCCCCTACGAGGCGTTCGAGACCGCCGACGGCTGGGCCGTGGCCGGTGTGTGGGGCGGCAACGACGGCTGGCAGCCGTTCTGCGACGCGATCGGGCTCCCGGAGCTCGAGGAGGACGAGCGGTACCGTCGCAACGAGGACCGGGTGCAGCGACGGGACGAGCTCCGCCCCGTGCTGCAGGCCGCCTTCCGCGGCCGGACGACCGCCGAGTGGGAGGAGCGGTTCCGCGCGGGCGGCGTGCTGTTCCATCCGGTCTACTCGTTCTCCGAGATCCTCGGCCATCCGCAGGTGGCGGCTGCGGGGCTCGTGACCGAGATGGAGCATCAGACCGCCGGCACGATCCCGCAGCTCGCCCCCGTGATCGGGCTCAGCGAGACGCCGGGAGCGCTCGGGCTGCCGCCCCCGCTCCTCGGGCAGCACTCGGCCGAGATCCTCCGCGAGGCCGGCTACGAGGACGCTGCGATCGAGGGGCTCGTCGAGCGGGGTGTCGTCAAGGTCACGGGCGTCCCTTGACGGCCGGCGCGCAGCCGATCCTCTTCTGGCGACCCGGCTGAGCGTCGTGCGCACAGGCCCGGGAGTTCCTGGGCGAGCACCGGGTCGCGTTCCAGTCCTGCAACGTCCTCGAGCACCAGGGCGAAGAGACCTGGGTCGCCGCGGGCCGGCCCATCATCCCGTCGCTTCTCGTCGACGGGCAGGTGACGCCGATCCTGCACCGCTCCCAGCTCGCCTCCCTCCTCGGTCTCCCAGCGGCCGAGGAACCGGACGCCGTGTCGACGGCGTGGGACTGCGCGCTCATCCTCGACGCATGGGTCGACGGGATCCACGACCTCGATCTCGACGGTCTGCTGACGCCGACTCGCTCGCGCGGGCGGACGCTCCGCAACCTGACCGTGAACGTCTTCCATCCGTTCGAGCTCGTGCCGCGGGCGCTCACCGAGGCGGTGTTCCCGTGGGATCCCGACGGCGACGACGCGCGCGAGGCAGCCCTGGCGAGCGCCGACGCGATCGGCGCGTACGCCTCGGACATCGCGGCGGCCTGGCGCGCGTTCCTCGTCGCGTCGGGCGACCGGCTCGAGGGCGAGCTGCCGGCCGTCGACTCGCCGCGCGGCGCCATCGGCTTCTGCGAACTGCTCGCACAGCAACGCTGGCACGCCGCGTTCCACTACCGGCAGCTCGTCGCGCACCGGGCGGAGAGCGGTCGCCCGCTCGCTCGCCCGCTTGCGGTCGAGGGGATGGCCGGGCTCGACCTCCCGGCCGACGTCTTCTGACGTCGACGCCCGAGCTTCGCGAAGCGCTCGAGCGCCGCGACCGACGCGGTGCTCCCGCCGCAGAACGTCGCCGAGACCACGACCGGCTTGCCGTCGAGCGTGCCCTCGAACCGGTAGACGGGCGAGCTGACGATGCACATGATCCGGTTGCGATCCCGTGCATGCGCGACCGCGGTCGCGATCAGGTCGGCCCGGGCG
>VGCB01000665.1 GCA_016870235.1 Actinomycetota bacterium
CCTGGAGGCGGTTCTCGATCGAGAGAACGAACAGAAAGAGCAGGAGGAGGTGCCGGAACTCACCGCGGCCTGACCAGCCGACGATCGTGTCGACGAGTTACACCACGTCCTGGGACTTGACTATCCCGGCGGTACCTTTGCAGTGTGGAGGCCGAGGAGACACGGCCGCGCTTTCGCGGCGTCTTCCATCTGTGGGCGTTCTATGCGGCCATCGCGGCCGGCGGCGCGCTGATCGGGATCGCCGACGGCGTCTCTGCCCGCGTGGCCGCGGCAATCTACGCGGCCGCGCTTGCGGCCATGTTCGGGGCGAGCGCCGTGTACCACCTCGTGCCGTGGCGAACGGCCGCCGCGCGGCTCCGCGCGCGACGGCTCGATCACTCGATGATCTTCGTCTTCATCGCCGGCACGTACACGCCGTTCGTGATGCTCGTGCTCGAGGGCAGCCTGCGGATCGGGATCCTCGCGGGCGTCTGGGGCGGCGTCGTGCTCGGGCTCGTGCTCTCGCTTCTCTGGGTACATGCCCCGCGCTGGCTGACCGCGCTCGCGTACCTCGGCGTCGGCTGGGTCGGCGCGCCCGCGATCCCCCAGCTCGTCTCGCAGGACGGCGTCGCCTCGACGGTGCTGCTCGCCGTCGGCGGCGGCCTCTACAGCCTCGGCGCGCTCGCGTACGCGATGAAGCGGCCGAACCCGTTCCCCTCGCACGTCGGCTTCCACGAGGTCTTCCATCTCCTCGTCGTCGCCGCCGCGTGCGCGCAGTTCGTCGCGGTCTCCCTCGTCGTCACCTGACGAGAGCCCGCACGAGCCTCCTGCAGGAAAGCGGAGAGGGGCCGCCGCCTGGCCCCTCTCCTTGAGGACTCCCCTCGGGAAGCCGTATCGCCGTCTGCGCGTCCGCCGCACCGTCGCGCTCGATCGGATGACCGCAGTGTGTGCTCGCGCGACGCTTTCCGCCTACCCCTTGCGGGCTTGACCGATCCCTTGGTCAGGGTTCACGAGGCCGCTTCACCGCCTGCCTCCGGGAGGACGACGATCCCGTCCTCGTCGGCGCAGAGCAGGTCGCCGGGCCGAAGGCGCTCGTCGGAGAGATCGCAGGTCGTCCAGGTCACCGCCGCAGTCCTAGGAGCACGTGGACCGGGGGACTCCAGAGAAGCGGCGGACATGCCGATGCAGAGACCGTGAAGTGGGCAGCACTCGGCCTCGCTGCAGCGCTCGTCGCGATCGGCGGCTGGCTCAGCCTCGCCACCGGCGTCGACGCGACCGTGGCTGCGACCGACGCGACCGTGAGCGCCGTCACGGGCACCGTCGGCGAGTCGGAGCTGATCGCGGCGCAGGCGAGCCTCGCCGCGCAGCGGGCAGCCACGGGCACGTACGCCGACG
Source organism: Actinomycetota bacterium (assembly GCA_016870235.1). The sequence continues at coordinate 1,375 of VGCB01000665.1, forward strand.
CATCGGTGCAGTCGCCCGTGACGCTGGTCCGCGCGGACGCGACCGCGTACTGCCTCCAGCTCGACCGACCCGGGCTCCAGCTGCACGCCGTCGGCCCGAACGGCACGATCCAGCCCGGTCCCTGTTGACCTCAGGACCGCCGGGCCGCCGACGGGGTATCCTCGGCGGGCCCGCCCCCATCGACTAGCGGCCTAGGTCACCACCCTTTCAAGGTGGCTGCACGGGTTCGAATCCCGTTGGGGGCATTCCAGCAGGGACAAGGTGGCGTCCCAGCGTCCGGGTGAAATCGTCCGGGCGTAGCTCCGCTTGGACGCAATCCTAGGCTGCGATCACCTCCTCGGTCGAGTGCTCGTCTGTCTCGTCG
>VGCB01000666.1 GCA_016870235.1 Actinomycetota bacterium
GTCAAGATTGAGCGTATCGGACCGGATGTCGACGAAGACCGGGGTCGCGCCCCGCAGCACGAAGGCGTTCGCGGTCGAGACGAAGGTGAACGACGGCAGGATGACCTCGTCGCCCGGACCGATCTCGCCGAGGATGGCGGACATCTCCAGCGCCGCCGTGCAGGAGTGGGTCAACAGGGCCTTCCGCGACGTCGTGAGCCGCTGCAGTTCCGCGTGGCAGCGACGCGTCATCTCGCCGTCGCCCGAAAGGTGACGGCGCTCGAGCGCCTTCCGGAGATACTCGAGCTCGCGCTCCCCGGCGTTCGGGACGTTGAACGAGATCTTGGACGGGTTCGTCGGGGGATGCATCGGCCGCGTCGCTCCGGGGTGATCCGATCTGCGGTCGCCCGGGCACGGTCGCACGCCGGACGGGTCTGGGCTTGACGACCATTGTCGTCCGGATGCCGCGGCGAAACGAGTCCCGGATCGGATTATCCGTCCAACATTCGCAAACATCACGGCCCGCCGATCCGATGACCACCGGGCCGATCGATTTCCTGACGCTCGCGCTGCGGCCCGACGGATGGACTTCGACGCGGTCCGTACCGACTCGAGGGCTCATGAGCGAACTGCGTGCACTCGTCCTCTCGACCAGCCTCCATCCGGAGTCCCGCAGCCGCGTCATCGCGAAGGCGGCCCGCGGCGAGCTGGACGGGCTTGGTGCCGCCACGAGCTGGCTCGATTGCCGTGACCTGCAACTGCCCTACATGGACGGCCACTCCGCGGCGGCCCACCCCGGGGCGATCGCGCTGCGGGCGGCGCTGGAGCCGGCGGACGCGGTGTTGCTGGCGAGCGGGGTCTACAACTTCGACGTCAGCGCCGTCGCGAAGGCGTGCGTCGAGCTCGGCGGCAAGGCCTGGGAGGGCAAGGTGGTGTGCATCGCCTGTGCCACCGGCAGCATGGTGAGCTACATGGCCCCGCTCGGTTTCGCCGGCAGCCTGATGCTCGATTTCCGCTGCGTGATCGTGCCCCGCTTCCCCATGGTGACCCAAGCCGCGGTCGTTGACGGGGCGATCGCCGACGAGCCATCGCGGCGCCGCATCCGCGAGGCGTGCGAGATGACCCTTCGCCTCGCCGGAGCGCTTCGAGGGCGTTGATCGGCCGATCGTGCGCGTCGGTCCGCTCCGACGCCCGGATCGGGTTCCGCGGCGCGGCGGCTCGCGGATTCGGCTCATGCAGGTCACGCCGCGAACCGAAAAACGACCCTTGTCTTCTATACTCGAGCGTTCCCGAGCGATCGCATCATGAGTCGGAAGCCCATCGTCATCTCCGGGAGCGGACTCTCCGCCCTCCTCCTCGCCCGGATGGTGCGTTCGATCCTGCGCGACCCGACGCCGATCCTGGTGGTCGAGCAGAACTCCGAGATCGGGGGGCAGTTCCGCAGCTTCGACTACGGTGCCGAGGGCCGCTTCGACCATGGGATGCACATCTACTACGAGTCGAGCATTCCCGAGGTCGACACGCTGCTCACCGGCATCTTTCCCGACCGGGAGTGGCACATCCTCGAGGGGAACCGGAAGGACATCGCGGGCCTGTTCGTGAACGGGCGGCTGCAGGTCGACACGCCCTACATCGACCTCCGCCCGGCCGATCCCGACTTCCGCCGCCGGTGCATCGCCGAGATCCTGCTGCACGTCCAGGACACGCTCGCGGGCCGGACCCATCCGGGGCGGACCGCCTATGACGCGATGCGCCGC
>VGCB01000667.1 GCA_016870235.1 Actinomycetota bacterium
CGATGACCCTCTGTGCCAACGTCGACTGAGACAGCTTCCTCTCGAAATCTCTGTAGAGATGGGCGGAGAATGGTTCCTCGAACGTGCCCAAGAAGCCCCAGGTTCCTGGTCCTGAATCGCATGGCGATGAGCGCAAGCAACGTGAGCTGGGCGTGAGCGGAGCATCGGTGGAGAGCGTGCCGCCCGGGAGTCGTCGTCGTTTCACTGCGTCCGAGAAGCTGCGCATCGTGAAGGCGGCCGAGCAGGCGCTGGCGAGTGGGGAGCGCGGTGCTCTCGAGGCGCTACTGCGGCGGGAGGGCATCTACAGCTCGCAGCTCGCGACGTGGCGCAGGCAGTTCGGCTCGCGGGGCGCTGCGGGCTTGGAGCCGCAGAAGGCTGGTCGGAAGCCGAAGCTGGACGAGAAGGACCGGCAGCTCGCGGCGCTGACGAAGCGGAACGCTGAGCTCGAGCGGAAGCTCGTCATCGCGAACGCGCTCATCGAGCTCCAAAAAAAAGCGCATGTGGTGCTGGGCCTCGCACTGCCCACGACCGACGAGGAGAGCTGATGAGCCTCGTCGAAGCGCGAGACGGCGTGGTGCCGCTGGCAGCGGCGTGTGACGTGCTCGGAGTGAGCCGCGCGTCGCTCTACCGAAGCCGCAAGCCCGCTGCGCCGCCGGTCGAGCGCACGCGTCCACCGAGCCCGCGTCGGCTCGACGAGGCGGAGCGACAGCATCTGCTGGACACGCTCCATCAGCCGCAGTTCGCGGACCAGCCGCCTGCTGAGGTCTACGCGGCGCTGCTCGGTGAGGGCATCTATCTCGCGTCGGTGCGCACCATGTATCGCGTGCTCGCGGAGGTGGGCGAGTCGAGGGAGCGGCGCAATCAGCGGGCAGCGCAGGTGCACGTGAGGCCGTCGCTGACCGCGAGTGCGCCTAACCAGGTCTGGACCTGGGACATCACGAAGCTCGCGACGACGCAGAAGGGCGTCTTCCTGTTGGCCTACGTCATCATCGACCTCTTCAGCCGCTACGTGGTCGGCTGGATGCTGGCGACGAAGGAGTGCAAGTACCTGGCGACGCAGCTCTTCACGGAGACCATCGCGCGACATGGCGTCGAGCCCGGACTGACGGTCCATGCGGACCGCGGCTCCGCGATGAAGAGCGACACGCTCGCGCAGTTGTTCGCGTCGCTCGGCGTGTCGCGCAGCTTCAGTCGACCCCACGTGTCCGACGACAACGCCTTCAGCGAGGCGCAATTCAAGACGCTGAAGTACCAGCCCGACTACCCAGGTCGTTTCGAGTCCGAGCTGCATGCACGGGGGTACCTGCAGGAGTTCTTCGGCTGGCACAACGACCAGCATCACCACTCGAGCCTCGCGCTCTTCACGCCTGCGGACGTGTTCCACGGTCGCGTCGAAGCGGTGCGGGCGACGCGCCAGGCCGCGCTCGACACCGCATATGCCACGCACCCCGAGCGCTTCCCACACGGCCCGCCTCGCGTGCAGTTGCCGCCTGCCGAGGTGCACATCAATCCGCTCGAGGCAGGCGCGGTCAGCGTGCATCGCACGGCTGACCGCGCGAACGACGCATGCGTCGAGGGCGCGTGCGTCGACGGCGCAGGAGCAGGCGCTGAGGGCGTCACCGGTCCCGCGGGTACGAGCATCGCCTCGATAGACGCAAGCTCCACCGGGGCCTGCGCAGGGGCCGCGGGCGCGAGCACGGCCGCAGCCGGCCTCGCCGACGCGAGCACGGCC
>VGCB01000668.1 GCA_016870235.1 Actinomycetota bacterium
GGGATCGAGACCTCCACGACCTTCTTGCACTCGGAGAGCACCGAGACCAGGTTCGGGTCGATCTCGAAGACGTCGGCGACCGCCGCGAGCTGCGACTGGGCGAGCGCGAACGGGTTCTCGCTCAGATGCGAGGCACCGCCGCCCTCCACCTGTCGCGATCGGGGCACGAGGCGACTATAGAGGAGCTGCCCCCGAGAGGTTACGAGGGCTTCGCGATGCGGAACGGAACCGTCAGCACGTCCTGCGTGTCGCCGGTGACCGACCGGGCGACGATGCGGAGCCAGTAGGGGCCCGGGCCGAGCCGCGCGCCCTTCGGGCCTCGCCCTGTGAGCCCCACCGCGTAGCGCCCGGGGAGGACGTTCCGCAGCACGATCAGGGTGCCGAGCAGCCGGCCGCGGCGCAGGAGCTTCACCTCGAGCCGCGCCAGAGGCAGCAGCGCCGGCCGGTCGAGGGTGCCGTCCACGCGTCCGGCCGTGAACATGAGGACGGCGGGGCTCGTGTCCGACGGCCGGAACGCCGCGGGCTCGACGACGCCGCGCTGGAGCAGCGGACGGTTGCGGACCGGGACGGCGACGATCCAGGGAACGCGCAGCTCCTGGCCCTCCTTCGTCTTCACGATGACGGCGCCGGCGACGGCGCTCGGCGCCGCCGGCAGCGTCTTGACCGCGACGGAGACCCCGATCGACGCCGCCTGGCCGGGGCGGATCGAGACGCGCGTGGGGTACACCGAGACGCTCGTTCCACCCGACCCGCCTGCCGGCACGATCTCCGCGGAGACGATGCGACGCGACGTGTTCCGCAGCGAGAAGCCCCTGCCGAGCACCGAGCCCTGCAGGAGGATGCTGCCGAGACCGAGGGTCGGAGGGTCGGCCACGAGCTCGAGCGATGCGGCGGCGGCGGGATCGACGACCCCGTAGGTCGTCCCAGGCCCCGCCGAGACCGGGCGCGCGGAGCTCACGAGGGCACTCCGCAGCGCCGCTGCATCGAGATCGGGCCGTGCCTGAGCGAGAAGGGCAGCCGCTCCCGCGGTGACGGCGGCCGCCGCGCTCGAGCCGCTGACGGAGCCGTACCTGGCCTTCCCGCCGGCGCCCCGACCGGGTGCGGAGGTGAGGACACCGACACCCGGCGCGGCGATGTCCGGCTTGGGCGTCCCGTCGAAGGCGAGGCCGTCGGAGGAGAACGACGCCGGTCGGGCGGCGACAGCGTTCGACTCGCGATCGGCCGACCCGACGCCGAGCGTGACGGCCGTCCCGGTGCGGAGGACACGCCGAACCTCGTCTGCCGCCTCGGTCGGGACTCCGATGATCGGCACCTGCTCGGAGTCGTCGACGCCGAGAGCGCCGGCCGGAACCGGCCCGTCGACGAGGACAGCGCGGGCTCCGGCCTGCGCGAGATCCCGCATCGTCTCCGGCGTGGGCGGTCCGGGCGGGAGGAGCGCGGCCTTCCCCGCGACGCGGCTGAAGCCGCGCTCGTCGAACAGCCGGTCGAGCCCGCTGCGCGTCGTCACGCGGCGCTTCGGCGCAGGCCCGACGGCCGTCACCGTGAGCCCGACGGCGTCTCCGGGCCTTCCCGTCCCGCCGAGCGGCTGCCGCCCGGAGAAGAGCACGCGAAGGCCGGTGCGCAGCAGGACATGTGCGGAGGGGACGGCCTGCCACGCGTCGACGGCGCCGACCGCGAGCGTCGTCGACGCGCTCGCAGGGGCGCCGACGCTCCCGAACGTGGGCCCGGCCGG
>VGCB01000669.1 GCA_016870235.1 Actinomycetota bacterium
GGCCGACCGCCGCGCCGCGCCGCGGGCTCATTCCCGGGTCGTGATCATCCGGGAGACGACCCTGGACTGCCCCTTCACGGTGACGACGGCCTGGAGCTTGAGCGTGAAGCCGACCGCGCTGAGCGGCCACTCGATCTGGTTCCGGAACACCCCGGTGAACGGGTGCCGCCTGATGAGCTTCGTGTTCTCGTTGAACTCGACCGGGTGGAGCCCGCCGAACGGATCGGCGATCCGCATCGTCAGGAGCGCTGCGATCGGCTTCCCTGCGCTGTTCGTGACCCTGACGGTGTACGTCATCGGCACCTCGACCTTCGGCCTCGTCGTGGAGACGACGAGCGAGGCCTTGAAGGCCGGCGATGCGGCGGCGGCGAGCCCGGCCAGAGCCGGAACGAGAAGGACGAGTACGGCGATCCCGAATCGCTTCATCGGCCCTGATCCTACGTCTTCGCCCGGCCCGCCGCCCAGCGGCAGAAGATCACGCAGTACGTCGCGGGCTATCAGCCGCTCTTCGACGTGATCGTGGAGATGATCGCAGCCGCGAAGCGCGGCGACGAGCAGGCCGTGCGCACGCTCCTCGCGAAGGGGGACAGGATCAACGTCTCCCACGAGCGCCTCGGCAAGCAGCTCGGCGCGACCGACTGCGTGTAGCCAGACCCGGCGGTCAGCGCCCCTCGAGCCGCGCCGGCCGCTCGATCGTGAGCGGCCTCTTGTCGTGACGCGCCAGCTCCCGCAGGGAGCCGGGCGCGGGCGTGACCCGGTCGAGCATCGGCCGCCGCTCGCGGACTGGCTGGGGCTCGACCATGCGGTCGAGGAGCGACGGGCGCGGCGCCTCTGGCTCGCGCGAGCGCCGGTTGGGCCGCGGGGGGATGCCGCGGCGGGCTCGCTCGTCGTAGAGCGCGTCCATGCAGGCGTGGAGCGCGCGCCGCTCGGCCGACAGCCGGCGCTCCCAGATCTCGAGCGGCACGAGCGCCGAGAGCTCGGCGATCCCCGCCTGCACCTCGGTACGCAGGTGATCGATGCGGGCGTGTGCGCGCCGCCGCTTCTGGGACAGCTCCTGCTCCTCCGGCTCGAGCGCGTCGAGGAGGGCGTCGATCTCGGCGCCCGTGAGCGCCTCGAGCGTCAGCGGCAGTGCCGATCCGGTCTCCATCTCCCGGTGTTCGACCGGAAGGCGCCGGAGTTCAGCGGCGGAGGTAGGAGTCGTCCCCGCGGATCCAGTCCTCCCGGCGCGGCGAGAACACGTCGAGGACGAGCGCGTCGGTCAGCGCCACGACCTCGTGCAGCGCCTGCGCAGGGATCGCGAGGCTCTCCCCCGCTCCGACCTCGATCTCCTCGCCGTCGACGAGGAACCGCAGCCGGCCCTCGAGCACCGTCGCCACCTGCTCGTTGTGATGGGCGTGCGCGGGCACGATCGCGCCCGCCGCGAGATGGATCCGGGCGACGGTGAGGTGCTCGGTGTTCAGCATCTGCCGGCCGAGGCCGGTCCCGAGCTCCTCGACCGGCTCCTCTGCCCAGACGTGCGGTCGCATGCCGTGAGGCTACCGCCCCGCCGCACACGCTCGGGGCCCAAGCAGCCGCGGCGACGCGACGTCGGCCGTAGCGCCTACCCTGACAGGTTCGTGTCCGCGCCCGCCGAGACCTCCGCACCTGCCCTCACGCTCGAGCTCCTGTGGCGTCCCGACGGTACCGCGTGCGCGCTCGCGCGCGACCCGGACGGCGCGCTGACGGCGC
>VGCB01000670.1 GCA_016870235.1 Actinomycetota bacterium
TCTCGAGGTGAGTCCAACCCCCCCCGGAAGGAGCATGTCAGCGAAGATGCGCGTACTTGTGCTCGACGATGGTGAGTCTCCGCTTGCCATTGCGGGGATCCGGCTTCGCAGCATCCTCTCCGCGGAGCTTTTCGGCCGGATGGTGGCCGCCCGGCTCGGTCAGCGGGGCTCCCTCCCGAGCATCGCGTCCGCTTGCCACGATTGCTGGACGGACCTTGCCGACGCCATCGCCGCGTCCCCGACGCCCCTGGAGATCCTCTCCGTCGTCACACCAAGGCGAGGAGGCGAGAGCCCGTCGGTCGTCGTGGCGTTCCTGGCGGTCAGGCGAGGCACTCAATCTGCGGAGGCGGAGGAAGCCTGCCGCAAGGATGCCGCCGAGCTCTGGACGCTGCTCGCGACCATCGTCGACTACGCCGAGCTCGAGCCCATCGTCGAGGCCGAGATCCTCGAGGCCGCCGGCTCGGCCTTGCGAGCGCCGCACGTGACCGAGTTTCGCCGCCGGCTCGAGCCACTGCAGCTGACCGACGGCCTCATCACACCGGTCGCGGGTTTCGGGAACGACCGGCGGGGGACTCGCACCGCGAAAAAGAGCCGTCACGTGTCCCAGCTGTTCTGCTGGGTCCCGAGCGACGATCCCTGGAGGCGATTGGTCGAAGTGCTGGTCGCCGAGCCGGGCACGGCGAGCCTCGTGGTTCATGCCCGAGGTTGGTCGCGAGCTCCACAGGCGTGCATCGACGCGGCGAGGAGCACGCTGATCGACCTTGAGAGCCTCCAGTTTCCGCGACAGCCGGAGACGCTGCTGCAGTCCCAGATCGACGTCCTCCGACACGAGGCCCTCCGGCGCCTCGCGATCGTGGAGGGCCGAACACTGGCAGCGCGGATCTTTCTCACCACGACGACCCCAGCGTCCTCGGCGATGGTGGCAACGGTTCTAGGCTCGATCGACGACGCCTCGATTCATCCCGAGCGCGCAGGGGCCGCAGCGGCCTTCCACGGTGGCGCCCGGATCCTGTCGGCGACGGCCGACGACGTCCTCGCGCCGCTCGACACTCCGAGCCTGGATCTCCAGTTCGGCCCGCGCGAGGCGATCACGATTCTCCGAACCCCTATGCCGGTCGACGAGGCCCTTCCGGGCATTGCCGTACACCGCGCAAGGACGGCCGTCTGCCTCGGACGATCGGGCGACGACGCACCCATCGGAGTGAACGTCCATCGCGGCACGCGCTCGGCGATCAGCCTCGACGAGTCGATACGATTTCGCCACACGTACGTCGTCGGTCAGACGGGCACCGGAAAATCGACCCTCCTGCTGAGAATGATCCTCGCCGATCTGCAGCGGGGCCGCGGAGTCGCCGTCATCGATCCGCACGGGAGCCTCATCGACAGCGTTCTTCTCCACCTGCCCGCCGAGCGCGCCGACGATGTCGTCATTCTCGACGTGACCGACTCCGAGTGGCCCGTCAGCTTCAATGTCCTGCGCATCCACGAAGCCGACCCGGCTCGCTACGCCCTCGCGCGGGACATGCTGATCGACGACCTCCATGCATTTCTCGAGCGCACCTACGACATGAGAGTCGCAGGCGGCCCGATGTTCGAGACCCATTTCCGCGGAATGCTCGCCCTCCTCCTGGGCACCCAGCCGCAGCGGCCACCGCACATCCCGAACCTGATGCTGTTCCGGGCCCTCTACACCCGGCCGGCCTTCCGCCGGAAACTCGCTGACGCCG
>VGCB01000671.1 GCA_016870235.1 Actinomycetota bacterium
CACGCGGGGCGCCGGCGTGAGATCCAGCTCCGCGAGCGACCTCCCCGCCGCGATTTCGAGCTGCAGGCGGACGAGGTCGAGCCCGGTCGTCTCCTCGGTGACCGTGTGCTCGACCTGCAGCCGCGGATTCACCTCGAGGAAGGCGAAGCGCGAGGGATCCGAGGCGTCCGCCGCACCAGACGCCCCAGACGCGTCGACGAGGAACTCGAAGGTTGCGAGGCTCGCGAGCCGCGCCTCCGCCGCGAGAGCGAGCGCGGCGCCGCACAGGCGCTCGCGCAGGCCGGGTCCGAGGCTCGGGCTCGGCGCCACCTCGACGATCTTCTGGTGGCGGCGCTGGAGGGTGCACTCGCGATCGCCGAGGACGAGAGCTGCGCCCGAGCCGTCGCCGAGGATCTGGATCTCGACGTGGCGCGCGCGCGGCATCCATTCCTCCGCGTAGAGCGCGCCGCTTCCGAACGCCGATTCCGCCTCGGAGCGACAGCGGCGGTACGCCTCGTCGACGTCCTCGGGGCGCTCGACGACCCGCATCCCGCGCCCGCCGCCGCCGGCGATCGCCTTGATCACGATGGATCCGTCCTCGCCCAGGCTCGCGAGGAATTCGCGGATCTCTTCGGCGGCCCCGGGCCCCGTGCCGCGCAGGACCGGGACGCCGAGCCGCTTCGCCAAGTCCCTCGCCCTCGTCTTGTCCCCGAAGAGCTCGAGGGCTTCCGGCCGCGGGCCGACGAAGCGGATCCCCGCGTCGCCGCAGAGACGCGCGAACGCGGCGCTTTCGCTGAGGAACCCGTAGCCCGGATGGATCGCGTCGCAGCCCGCAGCTCGGGCGACGTCGACGATCTGCTCCGCGTCGAGGTACGCCGGGGGGCCGATGCCGCGGAGCGCGCGCGCCTCGTCCGCGCGGCGGGTGTGAAGGGACAGCGCGTCGTCCTCGGAGAAGACGGCGACCGTGCGGAGCCCGAGATCCGCGGCGGTGCGCATCACCCGGATCGCGACCTCGCCCCGGTTCGCAACCAGAAGCGTCCTCGGCGTCATGATCGGCTTCGTCCCTCCTCGGAGAGAGGATGTAGCAGCCGCCGCGCCCTTCCCCGCCACCCACCGATCCGGTTCGCACTGTTAAGCGGAGTTGACAGCGGCTGCTTCAGAAATGAGCGCCAGAGGACCGTCGCGGTCGCAAGTACGCCGCGAAGTCCGCACGAACGCGAGGTCGAGGTTCGACGGCGTCGCCCCGACGCGCTGGCATTTCACGTGCACGGGCTCGCTCCGGCTTCGAGAGCGGAGGCAGCACCATGCACGGCACCGAGCAACGAACCGCGAACGTGACTCAGATCCTTCGCGCTTTGCAGCGATCGAGCGTTTCGGACGCCCACCCCGGACGGCGTCTTCGGATCGCGGTCCTGCTGCGTGCGTTCGCCGACGTCCGCGAGGGCGGACGAGACGGCTGGGAAGCGCTGCGGTGGCTGCTCGACGACCGGCCGAGCCGCGGCGGCCTCTCCGCGCGGGATCTCATGGAGGAGTTCGGTCTCGACGTCTCGGCGCTCCGCGCGACCCTTCGCTCGAGCTACGGGAGGGTGCGCGCGAGCACGCTTCCTCTGCCGATGCCGAACGGCGCGGCGGAAGCCGCAGAGGCCGAGGACGAAGCGGACGTCCTCGCGAAGAGCGCCTGAAGGGACTTCCGGTCAGGCGATTCGCCGCTCCCGCAGGAGGCATTCCTGCGTGACCGTCGCGAC
>VGCB01000672.1 GCA_016870235.1 Actinomycetota bacterium
GATGATCACCGACACCGGCAACCACCAGACGTGGGTCGAGCAGTACTGGGATGCGCCCGGCCCGCAGATGGTGTTCACGCCCGGCGGCTTCGCCGGCATGGGCTTCGGCACCTACGGGGTGCTCGGGATGAAGCTCGCGAAGCCGGATCAGCCCGCCGTGTGCGTGACGAGCGACGGCAGCTTCATGATGTTCCCGGGCGCGCTCGCGACGGCGAACGAATACGACATCCCCGCCGTCTGGGTGATCCTCAACAACTACACGATCGGCGTCATCCGCGACCTCCAGCGCTTCTACATGGACGGCCGCGAGATCGGCACGAGCTTCATGAAGCACTCGACCGGCGAGTTCTGGAACCCCGACTTCGTGAAGATGGCGGAGGCGATGGGCGCCGGAGGGATCACGGTCGAGCATCCGTCCGATCTCGGCGCGGCGATGGAGACGGCGATCAACGCCGGCAAGCCGTACGTCGTCGACGTCCGGGTCAACCGCGACACGGCCGTACCGCTGATCGGAACCTGGAAGTTCGATCCGATCCCGCAGGCGGAGCCCACCTTCGGCAAACCGCTGATCCTCGGGTAAGCCCTGAGCACCTATCCGTTCGTCGCGATCGTCGAGCAGGAGCGCCTGAAGCAGGCGCTCCTGCTCAACGCCGTCAACCCCGCGATCGGCGGCGTGCTCGTCGTCGGCCCGAGCGGCACCGGCAAGTCGACCGCCGTTCGCGGCCTTGCCGAGCTGCTGCCCGAGATCGACGTCATCGCCGACTGCCCGTTCGGATGCGATCCCGCCGACCCGTGCGCGACGTGCGTCGCCCGCCGTGAGGGTGGAGAGGAGCTGCCGGCGGTGCGCCGCCGCGTCCGCATCGTCACGCTGCCCTTGAACGCCACGGAGGATCGGGTCGCCGGTTCGGTCGACATCGCCCGCGCGCTCCGCGAGGGGATCGCCGCGCTGCAGCCGGGCCTCCTCGCCGAGGCGAACCGCGGGATCCTCTACGTCGACGAGATCAACCTGCTCGATGACCATCTCTGCGACGGCCTGCTCGACGCGGCGGCGATGGGCGTCAACGTCGTCGAGCGGGAGGGGGTGTCGCTCTCCCATCCCTCCCGCTTCCTGCTCGTCGGCACCATGAATCCGGAAGAGGGTGAGCTGCGGCCCCAGATCGCCGACCGGATCGGGCTGCACGTCGAGATCGAGGGGATCCTCGACGCCGGCGTCCGTGGCGAGGTGCTCCGGCGCCGGGAGGCACACCTCGGAAACGCTCGCACGTTCTCGCAGACCTGGCAGGCGCAGTCGGAGGCACTCGCCACCCGACTACGCGAGGCGCGCGACGCGGTCGGCCACGTCCGCGTGCCGGAAGGACTCTACGGCGGCATCGGCAAGGTGGTCGTCCGGATGGGCGTGGTCAGCCATCGCGCCGACGTCACGATCCTCCAGTGCGCGAAGGCGATGGCGGCGCTCGCCGGCCGCGCCGAGGTCTCGGGCGACGACGTGTTCGAGGCCGCGCGGCTCGCCCTCGGGCACCGGGTCACCTCCGACCCCTTCGACCCCGACACCGGGCTCGACGACCGGGTGCTCCGGCGCGTGCTCGACGAGGTCGTCGACGTCGCGCTCGAGGAGGAGAGCCGAAAAAAAGCGGTGGGCCCGGCGACGTCGGGCTGACCATGGAAACCACGATGCTGGAAGGGGCACCAGCGTTGGTCGACGTCGAGGTCGACCCGTCGACCG
>VGCB01000673.1 GCA_016870235.1 Actinomycetota bacterium
GTCGTCTTCACGGTCACGTGGGCGAAGCTCCAGTGGGACATCGCGGGCGACGTCACGCTCGCCGACATCCTGACCGCGCTCTTCCTGGCCGCCCTCGCCCTCACCTACACGCCCGGGCGGCGTCTGCACGTGCAGCGCTCGGTCGCGGTCACGACGGGGTTCTTCCTCGCCTTCCTCCTCTTGTACCTCGCGGGCTTCTACAACCTCGAGACCTCGCAGGCGCTCGCGCAGTGGGCGAAGGGGATGACGAAGTACGTCCTCCACTTCCTGTTCCTGATCGCGGGCGTGGCGCTGATCCAGCGGCGCGGGGCGAGGTTCTTCTGGGCCACGCTGGGCGTGTTCGTGGCCGGACTGACGGCGAACGCGCTCTACGGCCTCCTACAGCTGCTCGTGGCGCAGGGCGGGGGCAACCTCGACTCGACGATCCTGTCGCCGATCACGGGCGGCGCCAGCCGGATCAACATCTACGGGATCTTCGCCGGCCAGCCGATCTTCCGCGTCAACGCGCTGACCGGGGATCCCAACCACCTCGGCGTCGAGCTGCCGGTCGTTCTCTTGATACTCCTGCCGCTCTACCTGCGGATGGAGCGGTCGAACCCCTGGCGGCGCCGGCTCGCCGTGATCCTCGCGTTCTGCTTCGTCGTCATGCTCTCGACGCTGTCGCGAAGCGGCGGGCTCGGCCTCTTCCTCGGCTTGCTCGTGCTCCTGATCCCGTACCGGCGGCATCTGCTCAGCGCCCGCTTCCTGCTCCCGCTGGGCGCCGTGGCGCTGATCGTGCTCGCCGTCGTCGGTCGGCGCCAGGACTTCTTCCGCGAGATCTTCCTCGAGCGCGTCAGCACGAGCGGCTCGAACGCCGACGCCCACTTCGGCGTCTACTCCTTCATCCCCGACGTGCTCGGCCAGCACCCGTGGTTCGGGCTCGGGCTCAACAACTTCGCGGTCTACTACCAGCTGATCACCGGCCGCACCGACTACGGCCCTCACTCGTTCTACGTCTCCCAGGTGGTGGAGACGGGAATCGTCGGCACGGCGCTCTTCATCGGCTTCCTCGTCTACCTCTTCCGCCGCCTCGGCATCACCCGCAGGCTGGGACGGCAGCTCACCCTCGCCGGCGACACGATCGGCGGCGCGCGGGTGCGGCCGCTCGCCTGGGGGCTGACGGCGGCGCTCGTGTCGACGATCGCCTCGAACGCCTTCTACCTGACGATGAGCTTCTACTACTTCGACGTCGTCGCCATGCTCGCGATCGCGTCGCCGGTCGTCGCGACGCGATTGCGCCCGTGAGGGTGCTCGTCCTCACAACCTCGTACCCCCGCCATCCCGACGACGTCGCCGGCGTCTTCGTCCGGGACATCGTCGAGGGGCTGCGCGGCGAGGGAGTCGGCGTCGACGTCGTCTCCCCCGCGCGGTTCCGCCACTTCGGGATCGCGTACGGCGACGGGATCCCCAACAACCTCCGCGCGCGGCCGTGGCTCGTGCTCCTGCTGCCCGCCTTTCTGCTCTCGTTCGCGGCCGCGGCGCGGCGGGCCGCACGGGGCGCCGACGTCGTCTACGCGCACTGGCTGCCGTCCGCGCTGCCCGCGCTCGCGACCGGCAAGCCGATCGTCCTGCAGCTCTGGGGCTCCGATGTGGAGCTTGCCCGCCGCCTGCCCGGCGCGGCACGTCGGCTGCTGCAGCGCGCGCGCGTCGTCGTCGTCGCCTCGCCCGCCCTCGCC
>VGCB01000674.1 GCA_016870235.1 Actinomycetota bacterium
CGCTTCCAGGAGAAGGCTGGGCTCGACCCCGACGGAATCGCCGGCCGGCGGACCTTTCGCGCGCTCGCCGCCGACGCGCGGGCGGTGAAGGCGGCCCGGAAGACCCACGTCGTCGAGCCGGGCGAGGGGATCATCATGATCGCCCGCCGCTACGGGGTCGCGCCCACAGCGCTCGCCGGGGAGAACGGGCTGACGCTGCGGAGCCTGATCGTGCCCGGGCAGCGGCTCGCCGTGCCCGAGGGCGGCACCGCCTCCGCGCAGGCGACCGGGAAGCCCGCCGGCACGTACCTCGTGCACGTCGTCGAGCCGGGCGAGGGGTGGATTGCGATCGCCCAGCGCTACCACGTCAGCCCGCACGATCTCGCCCGCCTCAACGGATCGCGGCTCGACGCGATCATCGTCCCGGGCCAGCGGCTGCAGCTGCCGGAGGGGGCGCAGGCGACCGGGGTAGCAGAGAGCCCCGCCAGCCGGGACAGCGTCCGCGCCTCGCTCGACCACTGGTCGCAGCACTACGGCGTCGACCCGAAGCTCGTGCGCGCCGTCGCGTGGATGGAGTCCGGCTTCCAGGAGGACGTCTTCTCCGAGGTCGGCGCGCTCGGCGTCATGCAGCTCCTGCCCGGCACCTGGGAGTGGGTCGACTCCTACCTCCTCGGAGTGACGACGCCCCGGAACGCCGACGGGAACGTCCGCGCCGGTGTCCGCTTCCTCAAGTGGCAGCTCGATCACTTCGACGGCGACGTCGGCCTCGCGCTCGCCGGCTGGTACCAGGGCGCGCGGGCCGTCCGCGAGATCGGCCTCTACGACGACACGAAGCAGTTCGTCTCGGTCGTGAAGGCGCTCTACGGCAGGATCTAGGGGCCGCTACGCGGCCCTTCCAGGGTCCTGGTGGGGGATGCACGTCCTCGAGTGACGTGGCGGCGATCGGATGGACGCCGTAAGAGAACGCGCTAGCCAGATGCCTCTCGGAGCAGCTCGGCCGTTCGACCCGGAGCATCTCGATCCGACCAGCTGACGGTGACGACGACCTCGGTGACGCCTGCCTCGGCGAGCTGAGGGATCGCCGCCGCGACCGCATCCGCCTTGCCCGCCACGCGGTACACGACACGGGACACCGCCTCGGGCCGACCCGCATCCGCGGCCGCCCCCCGCATCGTCTCGACCACGCGACGGATCTCCTGAGGGTCGATGCGGTCGGCGAGCGTGAAGCCGACGAAGCCGGCACCCAGGCGCCCCGCCCGGCGCAGGCCGGCGTCCGTGGAGGCGCCGAAGAGCACCGGCACCTCGCGTGCGGGCCGCGGGACGCACCAGAGGCCGGCGTCCACCGCCATCGTCGACCCGGCATGGGCTGCGGTCTCGCCTCCCCAGCAGGAGCGGAGGATCCCAACGGTGTCCTCGAGCCGTCGCGCGCGCTCCGTGAACGGGATCCCGAGGGCGTCGAACTCCTCTGCCATCCAGCCGGCGCCGACTCCGAGCACGAGGCGGCCGCCGCTGTACGCGTCGAGGCTCGCCGCCTGCTTGGCGAGGACGACCGGATGTCGAAGCGGCGCGATCAGGACGCCGACGCCGAGCTCGACCCGCGACGTCGCCGCGGCGGCGAACGAGAGCGCCACAAGTGGGTCGAACCACGGCTCGTCCACCGGCCACGGGAAGCTGCCGTCGGGCGAGAACGGATAGGCGCTCTCGACGCGCGCCGGCATCACGACGTGGTCGGA
>VGCB01000675.1 GCA_016870235.1 Actinomycetota bacterium
CGGCGTTCGTGCTCAGGCTCGTACCGAGGTCGTCCTGTGCATGCATGCGCAGCGGCTGCGCCGCCGACAGGAGCACCACCTGCGGTCGCCGCCTCAACGAGCTGTCCCCGTCGCCGACTACCAGGAACATGGAGGACGTCGAGATCACCTACGAGCCGCTCGGGAGCGAGTCCGAGAAGGTCGTCTGCTGGCGCCTCGAGGTCCTCCGCGCGGCAGGCTTCCCCGAGCTGGCGGCGGAGGTGCTCGCCGAGGCCCCGGTCGACCTCCACGAGGCCGTGTCGCTGATCCGGCGCGGCTGCTCGCCCGAGCTGGCCGTCCGCATCCTGCTCTAGATCTCGACCGATCCCTCGCCCGCCGCGGGACGAACCGATCGAGGCGATCCCGACGCGTCATCCGTCTCTGGATGCCCCGTGCTCTACCGGCCGCCGTCGAGGAGATCGCCGAGCCGATCGAGGATCCCGCCGACGCCCCGACCTCCCTCGACGAGCCACGCCACGGGCGCGCGACGGGCGACCCCGGACAGCGCTCCTGCGACCGGCCCGGGCAGCTCTCCGCGGGCCTCGCTGTCGGCGATCGCGCGCTGGAGACCGGCCCGCACCGCCCGCTCGATCGTCTCCGGCTCCCACGTGATCGGCTCGCCGCCTCCCGTCGAGGGCGAGAAGGAGAGCACGAGTCGCTCGCGCGTCGTGCCGAGCTCGCACGCCGCGCCTTCGAGGCCGTCGAGCACGATTCGCTGGACAGCGCCGTCGACCCCGCCACCCGCGAACGCCGCCCGACGCTCCGCGCACGGCACCGCCGTGCCGCCGCGGCCGTAGTCGAGACTGCCGGCGAGAAGCTCGACACCGATCAGGACTGCTCCCGCGACCAGTGCCGAGATCACGAGCACCCGCGCCCGCTGTCCTCTCATCGCCGCCTCCGCAAGGCCGCGAGCGCGAGCGGCGCGACAAGAACGGCGAAGCAGGCGGAGAGCGCGAATGAACGCCGGAAGCTCCGCGTCAAGGGCGCCCGGATCGCCTCGCGAAGATCGTCGCGAGCCCGCGCCACGCGCGCGTCGTCACCGGCGCCGCGCTCCGCGAACGGGCGCTCGAGATCGGGCATCACACCCTCCTGCGCAGCCGCGAACGCGTCGCGGAGGTCGAGTGCGATCGGCACCTTCGCCGTCAGCCGAAGGTCGGCGTCGAGAACGGCGGCCGTGGCGCCGACCAAAGCCAGGTCGCCGCCCCGCTCGAGGTCGCGCGAGAGGAGCGGCGCCACGAGAAGCAGCCCGAGCACGAGCCCGGCGTGCCGGACGCCCACGGTCAGCGCCGCGTCTCGCGGCAGGCGCGCGTCGAGGCGCAGCGCTCTCGGCCCGAGGACGCCGGACAGCAGGCCGATCCCGACGCCGCAGACGGCGAGGGCCGGCACCACGTAGGCGACGCTGCTCGCGGGCAGGAGGGCAAGCGCCCCGAGCCCGAGCACGAGGAGCGCGGCGCCGCCGAACGCCTCCCCGATCGTCGCCGACGGCCTTGCGAGCCGCGCTGCGAGAACCCCCGCCGGCAGCGCGCTGACGACGGCGGCGCCCAAGAGCGGCCCCAGGTCCCAGACGGTGACGACGAGCAGCACCGAGAGGAAGAGCGCGCCGACGAGCGACGCGAAGAGGAAGACGAAGGCGACGCCGGCGGCACGGTGGCCGCCTGCGGTCTCCGCCTGCAGGGGCTTTCCGGCGGGCGGC
>VGCB01000676.1 GCA_016870235.1 Actinomycetota bacterium
CACCGCCGCCGAGATGGCCGCCCGTGTCGACGCCGTCCGCAGGATCGCGATCGACAAGCGCGGCGTCACGCCCGTTCTTCGCAGCGACAGGTACCTCCGTGCCGCGGCCAAGGTCGTGCCGCCGAAGGCGTTCCTGCGCGACTGGAAGCGCGGCTCGCCGGAGGGCTTCCTCTTCCCGGAGACGTACGGGTTCACGCAGCGCTCGACCGCACGCGACCTCGTCGCCAAGCAGCTGCGCGCGTTCCGGCTGCGGTTCGGCAGCGTCAGCATGGCGTACGCCCGCTCGAAGAACCTGACCCCGTACGACATCCTCAAGATCGCGTCGATGATCGAGGAGGAGACCGCGGTCGCCTCGGAGCGGCGGCTCGTCGCCGCCGTCATCTACAACCGGCTCCGGGCGCGGATGCCGCTCGGCATCGACGCCACCCTCCGGTACGGGCTCGGGATCCCGTCGACGCAGTCGATCACGAAGGCCGCTCTCCGCTCCGACAGCCCCTACAACTCGCGGCGGTTCCCCGGCCTGCCGCCGACGCCGATCACGAACCCGGGCCTCGCGTCGATCCGTGCGGCCGCCAGTCCTGCCGACGTGCCGTATCTGTACTACGTGCGCATCCCCGGGACGGTCAAGCACTTCTTCACGGCAGACGAGTCGGAGTTCCTGCGCAAGGTCTGCGAGTACGGGTACGCGTGCAACTGATCGCGCCCGCCCGGCGAACCGGAACACATTCGATGCAGACTGCGACAGACACGCAACACTTTTCGAGTTAGGGTCCAAGACATGGGGAGGAGGCCGGTGGCCCAGGGACAGTGTCCGGAAGGGACAGCGCGGTTCTGGACACGACGACCTGGACGTGCAGGAGGGACAGCTTGTGGCGGCCGGTCGCACCGGGCGAGGGCCGTCGCCGGGATCCGCCCCCGACAGGCGTCGCGTCGACGGATCGACCACCCAGCAGGGTTGCGCAAGATCGCCGTTCAGCTGACCGACTCGACGACCCGGTAGAGGCGGTCGGCCGGCTCGTCGACGACGAGCTCGGCGGCCACGTCGAGCAACCCACCCGGGAACGGGCCGGAGGCCCAGCGTGCGTACTGCTCCGCGCTCGCCCAGTCGCCGACGAGAAGCACCTCGTCCTCGTCGTCGACCGCCGCCAGCAGCTCCGCCCGGATCAGCCCGCGATCCTCCTCGAGCAGCGCGCGGAGCCCCTGCCGATCGAAGAGCGCGAGCAACGCGTCGCGCCGACCCGGGATCGCGCGAAGATGAACGACGCTACGGATCACGCTGCCAGCGTGACGTGGAGCGGCGCCCCGCGCATCCGGGCAGCCGCGCATCGCGCTGCGGGACACCACGGAACCTGAGCCGGATCGGCGGCGTCGACCCACCACCCGCCTGCGGCCGGCCGGCTGCAGGGATACTTGCCGGATGCTCGCGCTCTCCGGGACGACGACGCTCGTCGGCATCATCGGCAACCCCGTCTCGCATTCGCTCTCGCCGCGGATGCAGAACGCGGCCTTCGCCGCCGCGGGGCTCGACTGGGCCTACGTCCCGCTTCCTGTCTGCGGGGAGCGCGTCGGCGAGGCCGTTCGCGGGCTCGTGGCGCTCGGCTTCGCCGGGGCGAACGTGACGATCCCGCACAAGGGAGCCGTCATCGCCCACTGCGACGAGGTCGAGGGGATCGCCGCCGAGGCGGACTCGGTCAACACCCTCGTCGT
>VGCB01000677.1 GCA_016870235.1 Actinomycetota bacterium
CGCTCGAGCACCGACCGATCCCCGGCTACGGCGCGCGGTCGCTCTCGCTCGTCCTCTACACCTCCGGCTCGACCGGGCGGCCGAAGGGAGTGATGATCGGCGCGCGCTCGTTCGCCGACGTCGGCGACGCCTTCACCGACATCTTCGGGCTCCGAGCCGACGACAACTTCTTCCTGCCGATGCCGCTCGCCCACGCGATCGGGGCGCTCACCGCGCTCGGGATCGCAACGCACACGGGCTGCGCGATCACGCTCGTCGACCGCTTCAGCCCGACGGCCTTCTGGCGGCAGGTGATCGAGGCGGGCGCGACGACGACGATCCTCTTCCCGGCGCACCTGAACCTCCTGCTCGAGGTCGACGACGGCACGCCCGCGGCCGGCGAGCATCCGCTCCGGCTCGCGATCACGCACGCGTACCTGAAGCGGTTTCGCGAGCGCTTCGGCGTCCCGCTCGCGACCGTCTGGGGGATGACCGAGACCGGCGCCATCTGCACCGGATCGGAGCCCGGGTACGAGGGCGAGCGAGGGGAGAGCTACGTCGGGCTGCCGATGCGCGGAGCCGAGGTGGCCGTGTTCGACGAGGCGTTCGCCCGGCTGCCGGCGGGCTCGACCGGCGAGATCTGCCTGCGCCACCGAAGCGTCATGCTCGGCTATCTCGACCAGCCGGAGGAGACGGCCGCGACGCTCGTCGACGGCTGGGTGCGGTCGGGCGACCGTGGCACGGTCGACGAGGCAGGCCGCGTCCTGTTCGTCGGCCGGTTCAAGAACGTGATCAAGCGCTCGGGCGAGAACGTCAGTGCCGAGGAGGTCGAGCTGGCGCTCGCGCGGCACCCCGACGTGTCCGAGTGCGCCGTCTTCGGCGTCGCCGACGCGATCCGGGCCGAGGAGGTCGCCGCGGTCGTGTCGCTCCGTCCCGGCTCGGCCCCGAGCCCGGAGGCGATCCGCGACAGCTGCCGCGACGCGCTCGTCCGCTGGAAGCTGCCGCGCTACCTCGTGCTGTCCGAGGAGCCGCTGCCGCGGCTGCCGAACGGGAAGATCGACCGTGTCGTCCTCGGCGAGCGCTTCTTGCCGGCGTCCGCCTGGGACGCCGAGCGCGGTTAGGCCTCGGCGGCCGCGAGCACGGCGGCCACGATCCCCGTGTAGCCCGTGCAGCGGCAGAGATTCCCCGAGAGCGCGATCCGCACCTCGTCCTCCGTCGGCGCGGCGTTCTCGCGGAGGAGCGCGGTCGCCGAGATCAGCATCCCCGGCGTGCAGAACCCGCACTGGACGCCGCCGTGGTCGAGGAACGCCTGCTGCAGCGGGCTCAGCGCGTCGCCGTTCGCGAGGCCCTCGACGGTCGTGATCTCGCGCCCGTCCGCCTGGAGGGCGAGGTAGGAGCACGCGTTCACGGGCTTCCCGTCGAGCAGCATCATGCAGGCGCCGCACTCGGAGTCGTCGCAGCCCTCCTTCGCCCCGGTCAGCCCGATCTGCTCTCGGACGGCCGCGAGGAGCGACGCGTCGGGGCGCACCTCGACCGGAAAGGCGACGCCGTTGACCGTGAGGACTGCGGGCACTCTCGTCATGTTCCCACCAGGCTCGTGCTTGCAGGGATCGGGACGTCCTCGCCGCGAGCGCGGCGAAGCGCTCCGGTGATCGCGCGGCGGGCGACGACCTCGGCCATCGCGCGCCGATAGGCCTCCGAGGCGCGCACGTCGGAGATCGGGC
>VGCB01000678.1 GCA_016870235.1 Actinomycetota bacterium
GATCTCGACGATCGGGGGAGCCTCGGGAGCCCTCTGGGGCTTCGCCTTCCGACGGGCCGGCCGCGCGCTCGGCGACGAGAAGGAGCTGGACGGCGCCGCGCTTGCAGCGATGCTCGACGCGATGGTGACCGCCGTCGTCGATCTCGGTGAGGCCGAGCCGGGCGACAAGACGATGCTCGACGCGCTGCTGCCGGCTGCCCAGGCCTTCCGGGCCGCCGTCGATCGTGGTGCCTCCGTCGAAGAGGCGGCCGCATCGGCAGCGGCCGCCGCCCGGGCCGGTGCCGACGCGACGGCGACGATGGAGGCGCGCAAGGGCCGCGCCTCGTTCCTGGGCGAACGCTCGGTGGGTCATCAGGACCCGAGCGCGAACTCTGCCGCGATCCTGCTCGCGGCGCTGGCACGCGCCGTCGCCTCCGACCGGGTCTGACTGGACCCCCGAGAACATCCCAAAGCTCCTCGACAAGGCGCTCGCGCCGACAGCCCCGGCGGCTAGGGAGGTCCTGCCGAGCGTGAGCCGGGGCTCGTCCTCGCCGACGTGCTCGAGACGAAGCAGACCGCCTCGAACGGCGCCTGTGGGGCGAACCAGTAGAAAAAACCGGTAGAAAGTCGGGTCCGGACGACCAACCGTTGGATGCCGCGGAGGTCGTGAAGTCCAGCTGAGCATCCCGGGAACCCGCCTCTCCAGCGGGTTCCCGGTCATCTCACTCAGCGGAGGGGGAGGGATTTGAACCCTCGAGGGGCTTGCACCCCTAACGGTTTTCGAGACCGCCCCGTTCGACCGCTCCGGCACCCCTCCGGGAACCGACGTCGAAGGGTAGCGGCGGCGTCGCTGCGATGTTCGCGCTGTCGCAGCCAGCCGCGGACGCAAGCGCCCGGTGACGCGTGCGCGCTGTGACGGTTCTGACGCAGAGTTGGAACGAGCCCGCGTAATACAGTCAGATCTGATCGTATGACGATGTTGAGCTTCCGGGCGAGTGAGGAGGATGCGACCGCCGTCACGGCGTGGGCAGAGCGCCTCGGCATCGACCGCTCGTCGCTGCTTCGAGAGGCCCTCCACGCGCACCTCGTGCGGCTTGCGAGCGAAGAGGAGGCGGAGACGTGGGAGCGGGTGCCGCCGACGAACGAGGAGAAGGCTCTTGCCGAGATCGAGGAGTGGAGCCCCGCCGAGGACTGGTCGGACTGGGTCGGTCCGACGCGGTGAGATCTGGTTCGTCGCGACGCCGGGAGGCGATCGGCCAGTCCTCGTGCTGACCCGCGATCCGATCGCCGATCGCATCGAGTCCGTCGTCGTCGCGGCCATTACCCGCACGCGTCGAGGGCTCGTCTCGGAGCTGGATCTCACGCCAGAGCTCGATGGAGTTCCGACGCCGTGCGTCGTCAACTTCGACATCGTCCACACCATCCCGCGGGCGGTGTTCCGCCGGCGGGTCGCGGCGCTCTCGTGCGCCGCGGATGGCGGCAGCCTGCCGCGTGCTTCACGACGCGACCGGATGCTGACGCCGCCGACGGAGTCGCGACTATGGCAACCCGAGCTGGCGCCGGAGGAACTCGTCGATCAGGTCGACGACGCGCAGGAACGTCGGGTGGTCGTCGCGCATCCACTCGGTGTGGCCGCGGTCGGCCAGCTCGACCAGCTCCTTCGGCTCGCAGGCCCGTGCGTACAGCGAGCGCGACTCGACGACGGAGTGGAGTCGTTCTCGGC
>VGCB01000679.1 GCA_016870235.1 Actinomycetota bacterium
CGGGTCTCCGTCTCGTCGAGGTCGGCAGCGACGCCGCCCACCGACGGCTCGTCGACAGCGGTCACGCGTGCTCCGGAAGGAGAGGCCACCAGAGGGTCACGACGCTACGAAATGTAGTCGAGCCCCTGGCTCTGGCGGCCTCCTGAAGCGGGCACGGGCGGTCGGGCGGCCCCGATACCGTGGTGTGATGGCGCCGGAGAGCCCACGCCGGGTCGTCCCCGGGTCGCAGGTCGACGGTTCCGGCACGACGTTCGCGCTCCTCTCCGAGCGGGCCGAGCAGGTGGTGCTCTGCCTCTTCGACGAGGCAGAGCGGGAGACGCGACACGAGTTGACGGCGGCCCCGACGGCCGGACGTGGAGCGCGCACGTGCCCGGCGTCGGGGCCGGCGCCCGGTACGGCTACCGGGTCGACGGGCCGTGGGACCCCGCGAAGGGGCTCCGGTTCAACCCGCACAAGCTCCTGATCGACCCCTACGCACGGGCGATCGAGGGCGACGTGCGCTGGGAGCGCGGGAGGCCGTTCGGCCACGTGGAGGGCGACCTCACGAGGATGGATCCGACCGACAGCGCGCCCGCGGTGCCGAAGTGCGTCGTCGTCGGCGAGAGCGGCTTCGACTGGGGCGACGACACGGCGCCCGCCCGCCCGTGGGAGGGGACGGTCGTCTACGAGCTGCACGTGAAGGGATTCACGAAGCGGCTGCCCGGGGTGCCGGAGGAGCTGCGCGGCACGTATGCGGGACTTGCGAGCGACGCCGCGATCGAGCACCTCGTGCGACTCGGCGTCACCGCCGTCGAGCTTCTCCCGATCCACCAGATCGCGACCGAGCCCTTCCTCCACGAGCGCGGGCTGACGAACTACTGGGGCTACTCGACGATCGGGTTCTTCGCCCCGAACGCCGGGTACGCCGCGGCGGTCGGTGGCGGCGGTCAGGTCGACGAGCTCAGGGCGATGGTGAAGGCGCTGCACGCCGCGCGGATCGAGGTGATCCTCGACGTCGTCTACAACCACACGGCCGAGGGGAGCGCGGCCGGCCCGACGCTCTGCCTCCGCGGCATCGACAACCTCGCCTACTACCGGACCGAGCCGGACGACCCCGGCCGGTACGTCGACGTCACCGGCACGGGCAACACGCTCGGCCTCTCGAAGCCGGCGGTGCAGCGCCTCGTGCTCGACTCGCTCCGCCACTGGGTGACCGAGTTCCACGTCGACGGCTTCCGCTTCGACCTCGCGGTCGCGCTCGGCCGCGAGGGCGGCGGGTTCGATCCGGGCGCGGCGTTCTTCGACATCGTCCGTCAGGATCCCGTGCTCGCCGGCGTCAAGCTGATCGCTGAGCCATGGGACTTGGGCGAGGGCGGCTACCAGGTCGGCGGCTTTCCTGCGGGCTGGTCGGAGTGGAACGGCCACTACCGCGACGCGATGCGCGACTTCTGGGCGGGCAGGCTGCCGGTGGCCTCCTTCGCGCGGCGGCTCGCGGGCTCGAGCGACATCTTCGGCGCGCCGGGTCGCGGCCCGACGGCGTCAGTCAACTACGTGTGCTGCCACGACGGCTTCACGCTCCGCGACCTCGTCACCTACGAGCGGAAGCGCAACGAGGCGAACCGGGAGGGCGGGCGGGACGGGACGGACGACAACCGCTCGTGGAACTGCGGCGTCGAGGGTGAGACGGACGATCCCGCCGTGCGCGCCCTGCGGGCG
>VGCB01000680.1 GCA_016870235.1 Actinomycetota bacterium
CCTCCTGCGCGCCCGCGTGCGGCCCGGCTCGTCGCGCGCGAGCTTCGACGAGCTCCAGGCGGCGAGCGGCCCCCTCGTCGACGAGGACCGGAACCTCGGCTGGGTCGAGCGGAACGTGCTTCCCGACGGGCGCTGGGATCTCGCGCCGGCCCCGCTCGTCGCGCAGCTCGACGAGATCGGCGAGACGGCCCCGCTCGTGTTGATCCCGATGCGGACGTGGCGACGGCTCAACTCCTACGGGCGCGACCTGCCGTACGTGGCCGAGCGCGAGCCGGCCGCGATCGTCGTCCACCCCGCGGCCGCGGCCGCCGCCGGGCTCGCCGACGGCCAGGAGACGATCGTCGAGAGCGCCTTCGGCGGCCGCCTGCAGGGGATCGCCCGCATCGACGGGGACATCGTCCCGGGTGCCGTCGCGATCCCGCACGGGTGGGCGGAGCCGAACGTCAGCGACCTGCTCTCGGCGACCGAGGCGGTCGATCCGCTGACCGGGATGCCGACCTACGGATGTGTGCCGGTCTCGCTTCGGCCGGCAGTGAGCACGGCTACGCCCGCTTCCTGAGCAGGTTCACGCGCGTCGGCAGCTCGAAGGCGAAGCCGTCGTCGGTGCGGCGCGCGGCTGCGACGAAGGCCTGCCGGAGCTCGTCTTCGAGCGCCTCGACGAGCAGCGCGCGGCCGCCGTCGGCGCTGACGAGCATGTCGGCGAAGGCCTCGTAGCTCTCGAACGCGATCGGGTGCAGGAAGTGGTGCTCGCCATCCGGCTCGAGCCCGTGCGCGGTGGCGCGACCGAGAGCCTCGTAGGCGAGACGGCGCACCTCGGTCTCGTCGTCGACCGGCCGCGCGAGCTCGAAGAAGGCGCCCTCGGCGACGGGCTCGGAGACGTACAGGAGCCCTCCCGCCCGGAGGACCCGTGCAGCCTCGCCCAGGGCCGTGTCCATCTCCGCCGGCGGGACGTGGTGCAGGCTGTGGAAGAAGACGACGACGTCGGCGGTCCGGTCGGAGAACGGCATCGCCTCGGCGACCCCCTCGACGTAGTCCTCGTCCCCGACCGGCGCGGCTGCGCGTGCTCGCGCGAGCTGCGAGGCCTGGCACTCGAGCCCGGTCGCGCGGGCGCCGCGCTTCGTCAGCAGGCGGACGAGGCCGCCGTTTCCGCAGCCCACGTCGATCACGCGGCTGCCCGCGAGCGGCACGAGCTCCTGCAGCACGTCTGCGTTCCGCCGGACGGGCCGCCGCCCGGTCGCAGCGGGCCCGGTCATTCGACCGGCTCGACGAGGATCGCGAGCGTCGGGCACGACTCCTCGGC
The DNA here is from genome assembly GCA_016870235.1 of Actinomycetota bacterium. The sequence continues at coordinate 1,301 of VGCB01000680.1, forward strand.
CTCCCGCGCGAGCGCTACGAGGGCAGGGTCGTCGACCTCTGCGGCCCTCACGTGCGCGGCCTCGGCCCCGGCCGGCAGCTCGAAGAGGTTCGGGGCGACGAGGACGCACGTCATCGAGGCGGCGCAGCGGCTCTCGTCGACGGTGATCCGGCAGCGCTCGCCCATCGCGGCCAGTGTATGCGGGCCGGCGTGACGGAGAGGGGTAGCCTTGACCGGTGACCATCTGGCCGGGGCGGGGCTCCTCGAGTCGGCGGTCGAGGACGGCGTGCGGCGCGACCGTCGCGCCCGCTGAGCCCGGTCACGCGGGCAGGAGCCGGGCGCAGAGCGACGGCGGCGAGAAGAGCACCAGGCGCCCGACCGGGGGCGCGTC
>VGCB01000681.1 GCA_016870235.1 Actinomycetota bacterium
CCTGCCTCGGTCCCGCCGGAGGCGTTGACGATCGGGCAGCGACCGCCGCCGACCTTCTCGAAGAGCCAGAGGTACGGCTCGCGGTTCCACGGCTCGCCTGTCGTCATGAACACCCGGAGCGACGAGAGATCGGCCGCCGAGTCGCCATGCGGGACGAGCGCGCGGACGACGGTCGGCGAGATCCCGAGCACGCTCACGCGCTCGACCTCGATCGTCCGCCAGAGCCGATCGGGCGGCCAGTCGGGCGCCCCCTCCATGAAGACGATCGTGCAACCGCAGAAGCCGCCGCCCATCACCGTCCACGGGCCCATGATCCAGCCCATGTCGGTCACGAAGAGCATGACGTCCTCGGGGTGGATGTCGGAGAGGTAGTAGTTGTGCGCGCAGATCGGCACGGAGAAGCCGCCGTGGGCGTGCACGACCCCCTTCGGCCGGCCGGTCGTCCCCGAGGTGTACGCGAGGATGTACGGGTGCTCGGCGTCGAGCCGCAGCGGCTCGAGCGTCCCAGGCGTGCCGGCGACGACGTCGGCCCAGGCGACGTCGCGGCCCGCGCGCATCGGCACGTCGCCGAGGGCGAGGCGCGGGTGCACGATCACATGCTCGACGGACGGCGCCTGCGCGAGCGCCTCGTCGAGCGTTTCCTTCATGCGGAGGACGCGGCCGCGGCGGAGCGAGCCGTCGGCGGTGACGACGGCCCTGAGCCCGCCGTGCACGAGCCGCTCGGCGACCGACGGCGCTCCGTAGCCGGAGAAGATCGGCACCTGCACGAGCCCCGCGTGGGCGCAGGCGTGGGAGGCGACGACCGCCTCGACGCACATCGGCAGGAAGAGCCCAACGCGGTCCCCGGGCCGGAGGCCCAACGCGACGAGCCCCTCGGCGAGACGAGTGACCCGGCGTGAGAGCTCCGCGTACGTGACCTCGTGCCGGCCGCCGTCCTCATCGAGGCAGACGACCGCGGCCCGCTCGGCGTGGTCGGGCCGGCGCGCCCAGCGGTGGCAGCTGTTCCAGGCGACGTTGAGGGTGGCGCCGGCGAACCACGTCGCCCACTCCTTGCCCCGGCTCAGGTCGACGAGCTCGGTGAAGGGCGTGAAGAGCTCGAGGCCCATGTCGTCGATGACGGCGGGCCAGTACCACTCCGGCTCCTTGATCGACCGCGCGACCAGCTCGCGGTAGCTGCCGAGCCCGTGCGCCCGGAGGAACGCGGCGAGATGCGAGCGCTCGACGACCTCCGGCGTCGGCTGCCAGACCCAGTCCACGGCTAGCCGCGGGCGAGCGGGGCCGCGACCTCGGTCGCGAACCGCTCCAAGTCCTCGACCGCGCGCTCGTAGCGTTCCGAGGTCGATCGGAGGACGAAGACCTTCACGCCCGCCTCGACGTAGGCGCCGACCTGCTCCGCCATCTCGCGCGGGGAGCCGCGGAGGGCGACCTTGAAGTTCGGCGGCAACGGCTCCGCCCCGAACTGGATTGGGATCCCCATCGTGACCCCGTAGCCCTCGACCGGCAGCCCCGCCTCCGAGCGCCGCGCGAGGATCCCGGCGAGGCGCTCGGAGATCTCGCGCGGCTCGAGCCGGATCGGGTACCAGCCGTCGGCGAGGAGGGCGGCGCGCTCGCGCGCGCGGCGGCTGATCCCGCCTGCCCAGATCGGCGGGTGCGGGAGCTGCACCGGCCGC
>VGCB01000682.1 GCA_016870235.1 Actinomycetota bacterium
CCGCCGCTTCGCATCCTCCACGTCGTCCAGGGATACGCGCCGGCCGTCGGCGGCACCGAGCGCGTCATCCAGCGTCTCTCCGAAGAGCTCGTCGCGCGCTACGGCGACGAGGTCACCGTCTTCACGACCGACTGCTACAGCGCGGAGGCGTTTCCGCGGCCGTGGCACCCGAAGCTCGCGAGCGGCTGGGAGACGATCCACGGCGTCCGCGTGCGTCGCTTCCCGGTGATGCGCTCGCTCGGGCCGCTGCTGCAGCCGTTCCAGGACCGCGCCTTCCGGCTGCATCTCCCGTTCAACCAGTACCTGCGCACGTGGTACGCGGGGCCGATCCTTCCGGGGCTGACGGAGGAGGTGCGGCGTCATCCCGCCGATCTCGTCGTCGCCTCCTCGTTTCCGCTCCGGCACATGTACCAGGCGCTGCGCGGCGCGCGGCGCGCCGGGCGGCCGTGCGTGCTCGTCGGCGGAATGCATCCCGAGGACCGCTGGGGCTACGACCGCGCGATGATCCACCGCGCGATCCGTCGCGCGGATCTCTACGTCGCGTACACCGGCTTCGAGGCGCAGCACGTCGTCGCGCACGGAGCGGACGTCGAGAAGGTCGAGGTGATCGGCGTCGGCGTCGATCCGGAGCCGTTCGAGCGCATCGACCCGGTCGCCGCGAAGCGCGCGCTCGGTCTCGGCGACGTGCCGGTCGTCGGCTTCATCGGGCAGCTCGGGGTGCACAAGGGAGTGGACACGCTCCTCGAGGCGATGCCGGCGGTATGGGCGCGACGTCCGGAGACGCGTCTCCTGATCGCGGGCTCGCGGACGGAGTTCGCCGCGCAAGTCGAGGCGCGCGTCGCCGGCTACGCCGAGGAAGCCCGCCGCAAGGTGCATCTCCACTACGACTTCGAGGAGTCCGAGAAGCCGCGGCTCTTCGCGGCGGTCGACGCGTTCGTCTATCCGTCCGGCTACGAGTCGTTCGGGCTCGCGTTCCTCGAGGCATGGGCGGCGGGCAAGCCCGTCGTCGGATGCCGCCGCGGCGCCGTTCCGGACGTCGTCCGCGACGGGCAAGACGGCGTTCTCGTCCCGTTCCGCGACGCGGGCGCCCTCGCCGCGGCGATCCTCGGGCTCCTCGAGAACCCGGAGTGGGCGCGCGGGATGGGGTTGAACGGGCGTACGCGGGTCCTCGACCGGCACACGTGGGCAGCGGTCGCCGCACGATTCCGGGAGAGCTACGTGCGGACCGCGCGGCGACGCGCCACCGCCGCGGGTTAGCGCCCGCTACACGAAGCGCGCCGCGGTCACGACGCGGACGCCGCGCACCAGGCGATCCGAGCTTCTTGTTGGACCTCGGGCGCTCGGGTAGCTTTGCCGCATGGTGCGCCGCGAACCGCTTCCCCGCGACATCCGGGATCGCCTGCCCGCTCTCGTTGCGACGTTTCGCGGAAGGCCGGAGGTCGCGGCTCTCTATCTCTTCGGATCGTTTGCGGCGGGAATGGAAGACTCCCTCAGCGACCTGGATCTCGCCTTTCTCCTCGTGGATGAGGCCACCGCGAAGGCGGAGGTCGAGGAGGCAGCGGATCTCTACTTGACGGAGATCCAGAGTCTTCTCGGCACCGAGGAGATCAGCCTCGTCGCCCTCGATTCGGCTCCGCTCACGCTTCGCTACGAGGTCGTGTCCAA
>VGCB01000683.1 GCA_016870235.1 Actinomycetota bacterium
CGCCCGAGGCCGTCCAGAATCGCTTGCTCGTCAGCTGCTCCCCCTCGTATTCGTACGTTTGCCGCGCCGAACGGCCCTCGACCTCGATCGGTTCACCCGAGCGCCCGTGCGTACTGATCTCGAGGACCCGCCCATGGCCGTCTTGACGAAAACGCGTTTCGACCACTCCGAGCAGGTCCGGCGCCGGGCTTCCGTCCTTTCCGAGATGCACCTTGGCGATGAGCCATCCGTCGGCGTACTCGTGCCGTACCCCGTAGACCCCTCGCGGATCGGGCAACGGCTTGCCGAACAGGTCGAGAAACACTCTCTCGAGCAGTCGGCCTTGCTCGTCGAAGGTCCGTAGCTCTGACATCACCTGCGAACCGCCACCAAGAAGCTCACCGATCTCCCCCGCGAAGAGGCGACTCCCTGACGCGGAACGTCTCGTGTTGGGCTCGCGGAACTGGACTTGCTGGACCGCGCGGCCGTTCCCGTCGGTCGACCATGATGTCGTGACCTCTTGCACGGTGGTGCCGCCGGTCGACTGCAGGCTCTCCCTCGCGACGTGACCCTCGGTGTCGTACTCGAAGATCATGGCGGAGGCCGGCGGTCCGGCAACCTCGGCGGCGCCTCTCGACTGTGTGGCCTTCAGCACGAGCCCGCCGCGCGACTCGAGCGTCCAGGAGCCCGCACGGCGGGCGGCTTTCGAGCCCGATATGGGCACGGTGCCGACCGGCACGCTGAATCGCCACTCGACATCCTCGAAGTGGGCGACCTTGAGGCGAGCCCGGTCGAACGCGAACAGGCCGGCGAGCGTGCACGCGATCACGAGGGCGGCGATCGCCGAGAGCCGGCGGCGGCGACGGATCCGCTCGCGATCGACGAAGACGTCGAACCCGAGACCGGTGATCCCGGCGATCGCCTTGAGGAAGGCCCGCTCGCGACCGTCCCCGGCGGCCCGCAGGTCGCCCGCGATCGGTTCGCAGCGGTCGTCGACCAGCTCGCCGTCCGGGCCGACCCGGTGACGGAGGGCACGGGGAAAGCACTCCCGCTCGGCATCCACGCCGTGATCCGTCGCATTCGGCACGCCATCGACGATGAGGGCGAGGATTCGTTCCTCGCCGGCATGGGCCTTGAACTGCCGGATCTCCTCGTTCACCCATCTCGACTGGGCCGCGTGCGGCGAGCAGAGCACGACGAGGAAGCGGGAGGCCCGCAGGGCGTCGCCGATGGTCGTACCGAGATTCGACGAAAGGGGAAGTTCATCGCGGTCACGGAATACCGGGAAGACCCGGGCGGGAACAGGTCCATCCCGGCCGGGGCGACCGACGAGCGATCGCGGGATGCGGTAGCCCTCGAGCCGGCGATGCAACCATCGCGCGACCTCGGCGTCGTGGCTTGAGTACGAGATGAACGCCCAGTATCGTCGGCCGGGATCGGTCGGGGGTTCCATGACATCATCGTACTGATAGGAACTCGCTTTCCAGTGTCGCGGGCGCGCGCCCGACAAGTCCACTGTAAGCGGTGGTTCCGTACGATGAATGCACCAACGCGGTGCCGAACTTCACACGCCTGGCGACAATGTTTCGTCGCGAACCTTCATCCTGAATGGCGAGGCTCGCGCGGTGCGGCTGCTGCCGCGTGAAAAGATCGTGCCCGCCATTCAAGCGGTGGTCGACATGCGGC
>VGCB01000684.1 GCA_016870235.1 Actinomycetota bacterium
CGCCGGACGAGCTCGTGGCGCGGCGGGCCCGGCTCGACGCAGCCTGCGAGGCGGTCGGCCGCGACCCGGGGACGCTCGGCCTCTCGATGATGACGACCTTCGTCGCCGGGAACGACCAGCACGAGATCGACCGGCGGATGCGTGCCGCGTGCGAGATCGCCGGCTCGGAGTGGGAGGCGCAGATCGCGAACTGGCTCGTCGGCACGCCCGCGCAGATCGCCGAGCGGCTCGCTGAGCTCGACGGCGCCCGCGTCGAGCGCGTCTTCCTCAAGACCCTCGACCATGGCGACCTCGAGGCCGTCGCCGCGCTCGGGGAGATCGCGCGGATGGTTCCGTGATCTCACACGGAGGGGACCGCGTCCTCCATGCCCGGGTGGACGACGTCCCGTGGGATCGCGAGGCGGACGTCGTCGTCGCCGGGAGCGGCGGCGCCGGCTGGGCGGCGGCGCTCGGCGCGGCCTCGGCCGGCGCCTCGGCGCTCGTGCTGGAGAAGGCCGAACGGATCGGAGGCACGACGGCGCAAGCCGGCGGCGGCACGACGTACCGGGCGAGCACCTGGCTCTGGATCTGCGACCACCCGTGGCTCGGCGCTCCCGACCCGCGGCCGGAAGCTTTGCGATACATGGCGCGTCTCGCCTTCCCGACGCTCTACGCCCCTAACGCGCCGCAGCTCGGTCTCCCGCCGGAGCGCTACCGGCTGCTGGAGACGTTCTTCGACCGGGGCAAGGAGGTAGTCTCGGCGCTCTCGGAGATCGGCGCGCTCGACTTCGCGCCCCTCGAGCACATCAACGACTACTACGCGGACTTTCCGGAGAACGCGGTCGGTCGCGGGCGTGCGCTCTACCTTCGCATGCCCGACGGCCGCGAGGGCACCGGAGGAGACATCGTCGACTCGATGGCCGCCTGTGCCGGGCGTCTCGGCGTCGAGGTGCGGACGGGCGCCCGTGTCCGCGGTCTCGTCCTCGACGCCGACACGGGCGCCGTCGCCGGAGTCGCAGCGGGCGGAATGGCGGCCGACGCGATGCTGATCCGTGCCCGCGGCGGCGTCGTCTTCGCGACGGGCGGCTTCGCGCACGACCGCGATCTCGTCCGCGAGCACCTGCGCGGGCCGGTGCTCGGCTCCGCCGCCTCGACCGCCAACCAGGGCGACTTCGTCCGCATCGCGTCCGCGGCCGGCGCGCGACTCGGCGCGATGAACGAGGCCTGGCTGACGCCCGTCGTCCTCGATCAGCTGCCTGCGCCCGCGAGCGGCGTCTTCCGGCTCCCCGGCGACAGCATGATCCTCGTCAACCGCTACGGCGAGCGCGTCGTCAACGAGAAGACGACTTACAACGAGATGACGCGCGCGTTCTTCGCCTGGGATCCCGCGCGGGCCGAGTACCCGAACCTGCCGCTGGTCATGGTCTACGACGGGTCGGTCTCGGAGCGCTGCCGCGATCTGCCCGAAGACGCGCCGGTCGCGGAGGGCGGGGGCAACCCGCTTCCCCGGGTGCCGGGCGGCGAGGCCCACGAGGTCACCGGCGGCACCTGGGAGGAGCTCGCGGCGGCGATCGACGCGCACCTCCGCCGCAACGGGCGCTGGCTCCCGGGCGTGCGGCTCGACGGGCGCTTCGTCGAGCGACTGCGTGCTTCGGTTGGGCGGTTCGACCGGATGGCGGCGGTCGG
>VGCB01000685.1 GCA_016870235.1 Actinomycetota bacterium
GACGACGCGATCGTCGCGTCCCTCGTGGCGATGGCGCGTGAGCTCAGGCTTCGCGTCACCGCCGAGGGGGTCGAGTCGCCGGCGGTGCTCGAGCGTCTGCGCGCGCTCGGGTGTGACCAGGTGCAGGGCTTCCACGTGCTCCGTCCGCTCGACGCGGACGCGTTCGCGGCCTGGCTCGCGGCGCCGTCGGAGGCGCTCGCATCCTGAGCCTGCTGCAGGGGCTTTTCAGTGGTCGGGCCGCGGGAAGGGGCCCGCGCGCCGGTCGGTTCGCCGCGTGCCTTGCCCTGCTCGCGCTGGACGCCGCTCCTCAGCGGCGCTCGCCGCCGGGAACCCAGAGCGGCTCCGGCGCAGAGGCGAGGGCGTTGGCGGCGCGGGCGAGGATGAACAGCAGGTCGGAGAGGCGGTTCAGGTAGACGATCGTCAGCGGGCTGACGCCGACCGCACGATCCGCCTCGATCGCCTCGCGCTCGGCCCGCCGGCAGACGGTGCGGGCGACGTGGAGGCCGGCGGCGGCCGCCGTGCCGCCCGGGAGCACGAAGCTCCTGAGCTCGGGCAGGCCCTCGTTGAACGCATCGCAGTCCGCTTCGAGCCGATCGATCAGCGGCTGGGTGACGCGGAGCCGCCCGTCGACATCGACCGGAACGCACAGGTCGGCGCCGACGTCGAACAGCTCGTTCTGGACGCGCTCGAGGACGGGGCGGACAGGGTCGGGGCAGGCGCCGGCGAGCACGAGCCCGAGCGCGGCGTTGAGCTCGTCGGTCGTCCCGTAGGCGGCGATCCGCGGGTCGAGCTTGGGCACGCGGGTGCCGTCGCCGAGCGACGTCTCGCCGGTGTCGCCACCGCGGGTGTAGATGCGGGTCAGCCTGACCGGCTCGTCCTGCTCGCGGGCCATGGCGCCAGGGTAGCTGGGTCTTCTGTAGTGCTCTGTTTGCTGCCTACAACCATCGCCTCGAAGGACCCAGAACAAGGGAGGGGTTCCAAGGGGAGCCTCGTTCCCCTGGCTTCAGGACACGAAGCGCTCGAATCCGAACAGGCTCCGCGCGATCACGAGGCGCTGGATCTCCGAGGTGCCCTCGTAGATCTCGGTCACCTTCGCGTCGCGGTAGTACCGCTCCGCCGGGTAGGCCCTGGTGTAGCCGACGCCGCCGAGCACCTGGATCGCGCTCGACGTCGTCTCGACCGCCACGCGCGAGGCGAAGAGCTTCGCCTGGGCTCCTTCGACCGTGTGCGGTAGCCCGGCGTCCTTGAGCCGCGCCGCCTGATGGGTGAGCGCGCGCGCAGCGGCGATCTGCGTCGCCATGTCCGCGAGCGTGAACTGCACCGCCTGGTGCTCGGCGATCGGCCGCCCGAACTGCACGCGCTCGCCGGCGTAGCGGACGGCGACGTCGAGCGCGGCCTGGGCGATCCCGACCGCCTGCGCGGCGACGCCGATGCGGCCACCGTCGAGGGTCGCCATCGCGATCGGGAAGCCTCTCCCCTCCTCTCCGAGCAGGCGGTCCTGCGCTACCGCAACGGCGTCGAGCCGGATTTCGACGGTCGTCGAGGAGTGGAGGCCGAGCTTCTCCTCCTCCCGCACGACCTCGACCTGGTCGCCGTCGAGGACGAACGCGCTGATCCCACGCGAGCCGGCGGCCGACGGGTCGGTCCGCGCGAAG
>VGCB01000686.1 GCA_016870235.1 Actinomycetota bacterium
GCGCGTCCACGACGACGTCCAGCTCGACTCGCACGAGTACGCGATCAAGATCCGCGGGATCGAGGTCGCGCGCAGCCGCGTCGTCCCCGGTCACCGGCTGGCGATGAACCCGGGCGACGCGATGCCCGGGCTCGCCGGGATCCCGACCATCGAGTCGGCGTTCGGACTGCCGGCCGTGTGGATCGAGGAAGGGGCGCGGGCGGAGGCGGATGCCCTCGGCTACACGGTCGTCGACGCCGAGTCGGTCGTGATCACCCACCTGACCGAGACGATCCGCCGTCATGCCGACGAGCTGCTCACGCGCCAGGAGACGAAGACGCTGATCGACGTGCTGCGCGAGCAGAACGGCGCCGCCGTCGAGGAGGTCGTGCCGGAGAAGCTCGGCGTCGGGGAGGTGCAACGCGTCCTACAGGCGCTCCTGCGCGAGGGAGTGTCGATCCGCGACCTCGGGACGATCCTGGAGGCGATCGGCGACCGCGCGGCGTTCACGCGCGACCCGGCGGTGCTGGCGGAGCACGCGCGGCTCGCGCTCTCGCGCCAGATCATGTCCGGCTACGTGGACGGAGAGCGGACGCTGCAGGCGATCACGCTCGACCCCACGGTCGAGCAGGACCTCGCCGAGTCGCTCACCCATACCGGCGACGGCGAGCTCCTCGCCTTCGACCCCGACCGCGCGCACCAGCTCGTCTCGTCGCTCTCCCGGCGAGTCGAGGAGCTCGCGGCGGGCGGGCGTCGACCGGTGCTCGTCTGCTCCAGCCGGCTCCGCCGGCACGTGCGGCGGCTCGTCGAGCAGCGGCTTCCGCAGCTGCCCGTGCTCGCGTACACCGAGATCGTCCCCGGGGTCAGGGTCGAGGCGGCAGGGACGGTGGCGGCATGACGATCGACCAAGGAGTGAGGCATGACGACCGCAACCGGTGAGACGCGCGTGTTCCGCGGCGCGAGCCTCGAGGAGATCCTGCCGCGGATCCGTGAGGAGCTCGGCCCCGACGCCGTCGTCGTGCGCGAGCGCGAAGGGCTTGTCGGCGGCATCGCCGGCTTCTTCGCCAGGCGTTGCATCGAGGTGGAGGCGGCCCCGGGCTGGCCGACCGGCCACGACGACGTGGTGCTCACCCTGCCCGCGCAGGACGCGGCGGAGTCGTACGCCGCTGCGGCGCCGCTCGAGATCGGAGGGCCCGGGATCGAGCCGGGCGTGAACAGCTTCATGGAGGCGCTGCTCGATCGGGCCGCCGCCCTGGACGAGCTCTTCGTGCCCACGGCGGCCGGGCCGGAGGCGTCGGTTCCGGCCTCCGCGCCGATGCAGGTGTCGGCTCCTCCGCGGCAGGTCGAGGTCGCTACTCCGCCTCTCGAGCCGCGGCCCCGGACGAGCCGCCGCCTGATCGAGGAGGTCGCCGCTCCCGCCGCCGACGCCTTCGCGGAGACGGAGGCTGGCGTCCGCATCGATCTCCGGCGGTCGGGGATGAGCGAGAGCGCGATCGACCGCGTCCTCGTCACCGTTCGCAACCACCTCCACCCGCTCTCGCCGACGGCCGGCCTGCGCGAGTCGGCCCGGCTCGCCGTCCGCAGCAGCATCGCCACGCCCGTGGGCTGGCGCGACCGTCGCACGATCGGGTTCGCCGGCCTCGACGACGCCGCGGCCGCCCGCGCGGTGGC
>VGCB01000687.1 GCA_016870235.1 Actinomycetota bacterium
CCCGTCCGATGATGTCGGCGAGGGTCGCGTCGTTGACCGCCCGGGCCGACGGCGGCCGCGCCTTCGCGGCGTAGTAGGAGGATGGGGCGACCTGCAGTTCCCGGCAGATCGGCTCGACTCCCCAACGAGTCCAGTGCTCGTCGATGTAGCGGATCATCGCGGCGAGCGGCGGTCGAGCTCCGCTTCGCTCCTATGTCAAGCGGCCCGCGGGGTCGAGACCACGGCCGGCATCGGGCGGCTTCGCTCGTCGGCGTGCAGCCGGCGGAAGACTTGGTCCGAGAGCCGGCGTCGGAGGAGTCGGAGGGCTTCGGTCTTCGAGTCGCCGGCGGCCATGCGGTTCTCGACGTAGCGGCGGCCCTGCTCGCCGACCCCGCGGAGCTGCGTGACCGCGACGCGATGGAGGGCGGCGTTGACCTGGCGGTTTCCGCCACGGCTGAGCCGATGGTGGGTCGTGTTGCCCGACCAGACCGGGATCGGTGCCGTCCCGTTCCAGCGCGCAAACGCCGCCTTCGATCTGAAACGGATCGCACCAGCCGTCTCGCCGACGATCTTGGCGGCCGAGAGCGCGCCGCAGCCGGGCATCGCGAGAAGCGACGGCGCGAGCCGACCGACGAGCGTGGCGATCTCGCGCTCGAGGGCGTTCGCCCGGCGCGTCAGCTCCCGGCAGCGCCTGACGAGCTCGAGGGCGATGCCGGCAACGACGCCGGGGGTGACGACCAGCCGCTCCTCAAGACCGGCGAGGACACGCTCGCGATGGAGGCTGCGGGGCCGCATCGCAAGACCCGGGAAGAGCTCGTGGAGGTGCCAGCGGAGGCGGCTCTGGAGCCGTGTCCGTTCGTGGACGAGATCCTCGCGGTGGTCGACGAGCAGGCGCAGCTCGCGTGTCTCGCCCTCCAGCTGGGCGATCGGCAGGTTCGGCTCGCGGAGTGCTGCCCGGGCGACGGCCAAGGCATCGATCGGGTCAGACTTGCCGCGCTCACGGCTGCCCTGTCGACCGTCCGCGGTGAGATGGGGCGGCACCCGCAGGGCTGCCTCTCCTGCGCGGAGCAGGTCGATCTCGAGCCGGCGGGTGACGTGGCGGCAGTCCTCGATCGCGAACCGCCGCTCCGGCCAGCGCATCGCCCATGCGATCGCATCGAGGTGTCCGTCGGTCGTCGCAGCGACGGTCTTCTCGCCGAGCTTGCGCCCGAGCTCGTCCACCGCGACGAGGGTGTGCGTCCGCTTGTGGGCGTCGATCCCGATCATCACCATCCCGTGTCCCTCCTGGCGTTCAATGAGCAGCGCTGATCCGACCGGCGGACACGGCTTTATCGGGGTGTCGACCAAGCTCCTATCAAGTCACGCCGGCCAGATCGAGAGCGTCCGGCGAGCGGCATGACGCGGAACAGCCGCGACCAAGGGCCGGGCACCGAAGAAATGAGCCAACCCACCGGACCCCTCGAGGGTTACATAAACCCGAAGAAAACGGCCGCGCTCTTCAAGATCTCGTTCGCTCGGCGCAGCTCGCGGTTCTCGCGCTCGAGGATCTTGATCCGCTCGCGCTCCTCGGACGTCAGGCCGGCTCGGACGCCCTGATCGATCTCGGCCTGGCGGACCCAGGTCCGGACGGGCTCCTCGCCGACGCCGAGCTGACGGGCGACGGTCGTG
>VGCB01000688.1 GCA_016870235.1 Actinomycetota bacterium
CAGCCGTTCCGTCTCGCCGGGCGACAGCGCGCGCGGCAGCGAGCGAGGCCGCTTCGGCAGGCGCAGCTCGGCCGCCGGGTTGTCGGGCTGCTGGCCCATGAGGACGCGGTGCCGGAAGTAGGAGCGAGCGGCGGCAGCGCGCCGCGCCATCGTCGAGGGAGCCAGGCCGTCGGCGCGCATCTGCGCGATCCAGCGCTCGAGGTCGTCCGTCGTCGCGTCGCCGACAGGGCCGTCCACGAACGACGCGAGCGAGGCGAGGTCGCGCCGGTACGCGTCGACCGTCCGCGGCGAGCGGCGGGCGGCGAGGAGGAGCAGGAACCCCTCGAGATCCGTGTCGACGGTCGTCCTCATGCGGCCGGACCCCATTCGTCGCCGGGGGCGCCTGCTCCTGCGCGGACGGACGCGCGGCGACGGAGCCGCCGTCGCCAGATCGAGGCCCCGAGGAGCACGATCGCGGTGAAGACGGTCGCGATTCCGGCGATCCACGCGGCGACGCCCATCCAGAACGCGTCCGGGTAGACCCGCCGGAGGGTGTCGTCGGCGTAGAACCACCACGTCCGGCCCTCGAAGAAGAGCCGGTGGAAGCCGTCGAAGAACGTGTCCCAGGCGAGCACCATGAAGACGCCGACGCCGGCTGCGACCGCCACGGTCGCGAGCGCGCCGTACCGCAGGCCTACCGCCACCGCCTCCTGCGCCCGCCGCCGACCGGCCGTGGCCGCGAGCGTCAGCAGCAACCCGGCGAGGATCGCCGTGTGCGCGCGGAAGAGGATCGCCACGATCGCGCGGACGTCGTCCATGTGACGCATCGCGGTCGCCGAACGCCGGCGAGCCGTCCTCGAGGCGGGTCTCGCGCAGGATCGAGATCCCGGGCCCAACCGGCTCGATCGCCTCGAGGCCGATCAGGGCAAGGCGCCGGCGCTCGTCGTCGGAGAAGCCGTAGCGGTCGGCCGGGAGCCTGCCGTGGTCGATCTCGAAGTGGACGATCCACGGCTGCGTCACGACCCGGAGCGCGCCGATCGCGACGAGCGGGAAGACCGTGACGGCCACCGCGAGCGAGAGCATCCACCAACGCCCCATCACGCCAGTCTGGCAGCGCGGCACCGCCGGTCAGCTGCGCGGATGCGAGCGGTCGTAGACGCGCCGCAGCCGTCTCGCGTCCACGTGGCTGTAGATCTGGGTGGTCGACAGCGAGGCGTGACCCAGGAGCTCCTGGATCGTCCGCAGGTCGGCCCCGCCCTCGAGCAGGTGGGTCGCGTACGCATGGCGCAGACGGTGCGGGTTGCCGACGAGGCGGCGAAGGTGGCTCGTGTCGAGCCGCCGACCGCGCGCGGAAAGGAAGAGCGCGTCCTCGGCACCGTGCGCCAGCTGCGGCCGCGCGTCGCGGAGGTACCGCGCAACCAGGGCCGCCGCCTCCTCGCCGAGCGGCACGACGCGGTGCTTGCCGCCCTTGCCGCGGACGTGGAGCGACTCGCGCTCCACGTCGAGGTCGCCCAGATCGAGCCCCACGGCCTCCGCGCTTCGCAGTCCGCACGAGTAGACAAGCTCGACGAGGGCGCGATCGCGGATCCCGAGCGGGCCGTCCGTCGCGACCTCGTCGACGAGCGCCTCGACCTCCGCCACCTTCGGCGTCTCGGGCAGGCGCCGGCC
>VGCB01000689.1 GCA_016870235.1 Actinomycetota bacterium
ATCGCGCCTCCGTGCGGCCCGTCGACTGGTCGAAGGTGACGGGTGGCTGATCCCCGCGCCGACGTGGCCTCCCGGCTCGCAGACTCGCTCCGCACGCAGGGCGTCGAGGCCGAGGTCGAGGTCGTCGCACGGGCGACGGTGGGGCTCTCACAGGAGACCTGGCTCGCGACCGTCGCGATCGAGGGCGCGTCGCGCGAGGTCGTGCTACGGCTGCCGACCCCGATGTCCGGCTCGCGCTCGATCCTCACCCAGCGCGCGGCGTTGCAGGCGGTCGCCGGCCAAGCACTGCCCGTGCCGGAGCTCCTGTGGTTCGACGACGGGTCGGAGAACGGCTTCGGCCGCCCGTTCATCGTCATGGAGCGCGCGCCCGGAACCGTGCCGGTGGGCTGGCACGAGCTCCCCGAGCCGGAGCGGACGGCGCTCGCTGCGCAGGCGATCGACGTGCTCGCCGACCTCCACGCGATCGACGTCTCGGCGACCTCCCTCGGCGGGGCGAAGGGGTCGCCGCTCATGGACGTCGACCGCCTCCGCGCGCTCTTCGACCGGCTCGCACCCGTGCCGCCCGTCGTCACCGCCGCCTTCTGGTGGCTCGACCGGCACCGGCCCCGGTCGCCAGAGCACCGCACGATCGTGCACGGCGACTACCGGATGGGCAACATGGTCGTCGACCGTGGCCGGATCACGGGCATCCTCGACTGGGAGATGGCCGCTCCCGGCGACCCTCTCCTCGATCTCGTCTGGTGCTTCATTCCGGTCTGGGTGCCGTCGCTCGTCGACGAGGAGCCGCTCTTCCGGCGCTACGCCGAGCGCACCGGCGTCACGCTCGAGCCCGACCGCGTCCACTGGCACCGGGTCTTCGGGCTGCTCCGCCTCGCCTACTACACGCTCTCGGGGACGCGGGCGTTCGACGCGGGTGCGACCGACGATCTCCGTCTCGCCGCCGTCAGGCTGCAGCTGCCGGTCAACCTCGATCGGGTGGCGGCGGCGATCGCAGGCGACACGGTCGTGTAGCTGCCCGCCGAGCCGGGCGTCGGTGGGCGCTCGTCGTGGTCGCCCCGGCGAAAAGCGCGTGCTCCGGGCGCCCGACCCCGAGCCGAGGCTTGCACGTGTTCGGGCCTGGCTTGGGCACGGCTCACACCCGGCTCGGACCATGCCCCCAGGGGGGACGAGTTCGAGGCCCCCAGCACGAACGATCGCAGCGATCGTGACGCAAAGGTGTTGCGCCTTTGCACCGAAAGTGTCCCGGGCCCCTCGGCGACCGGCCGCGCGCTCGACGTCCCGCGTCCACGTGGGCGCAACCAAGCGTCGCCGCCCGACGGCGCGACCGTCAGGGATGCGTTCGCGTCGGGCGTGGTGCGATCGCCCGCGCCGTCGGCATGACCTCCTCGGCGAACCACTGGATCCGCTCGAGGTAGTCCTCGTAGCTCCGCGTCGGCGGCGGTGCGTCGGGGCGGGAGTTCTGGAACACGCTCGTGCCGAGCGGGCCGTCGGCCTCGGTCAGCGTGGCACCGAGACCGGCGACGATCCGCACCTGCTCGAGGATGTGCTCCGGCTCGAGCCGCACCGCGGGCTGGCGCACGACGACGTGCGTGGCAGGGTCGCGCACGCCCTCGTAGAGCGGCAGCGAGATCTCG
>VGCB01000690.1 GCA_016870235.1 Actinomycetota bacterium
CGTCGAAGTGGAGGTTCGGGATCGTGTACGCGCCCGTGTGGTGGAAGCTGTGCTTCGTCAGGCCGTACGGCGAGAACCGCGCGTACGCGCCCGAGTCGTGCAGCGTCAGCATCTTGCGGCCGAGGATCCAGCCGTCCTTCGTGACCGCGTCCGCGATCTCGATGTGCCACGGCGCCCGGGTCGACGAGCAGAGGAACTCCTCCTCCCGCGTCCACCGCCACTTGACCGGCCGGCGGGCCTTGAGCGCGAGGAGCGAGCACATCGTCTCCGTCGCCGTGTCGACCTTGCCGCCGAAGCCGCCCCCGACCGTGCCGCCGACGATCTTGAGCTTGTTCAGCGGCACCTGCAGGTGCGCGGCGACGACGCCGAGCGAGAAGTAGAGGGCCTGGGTGCACGAGTAGATCGTGAGCCGGCCGTTCGCCTCGGGGACGGCGAGGCAGACCTGCGTCTCGACCGGGACGTGCTCGATCGCGGCCGGCCGGTAGACGCCCGAGACGATCAGGTCGGCCTTCGCGAACGCGTCGTCGATCGAGCCCTTGCGGATCTGCCGCCGGTCCATGCCGCCCTCGAAGTGCGGGTACCAGTTGCCCCACGGATGGATCTTGGGGGCGTCGGCGTCGAACGCCTTGCGGACGTCGAGGAGCACGGGTCGCTCCTCGAAGTCGGCGGTGATCTGCGAGACGGCCTCGACTGCCGTCTCCTCGTCCTCGGCGGCGACGAGCGCGATCGGCTGGCCGAGGTAGCGCACCTCGTCCTTGGCGAGAAGCGTCTCGTCTGCGGGGATCCCGAGCGCCGACAGGTGCCCGTACTCGAGGAGGGGGACGTCCTTCCAGGTGACGACGGCGTGGACGCCCTTCGTCGCGGCCGCCTTCGAGACGTCGAGGTTGGTCATGCCTGCGTGATGGACGGGCGAGCGGAACGCCTTCACCCAGAGGGTGCCGGGGACGCGCACGTCGTCGACGTACGCCGTCCGGCCGGTGACGTGCTCGATCCCGTCGTAGCGCGGGAC
This sequence comes from Actinomycetota bacterium, assembly GCA_016870235.1. The sequence goes on from VGCB01000690.1 coordinate 1,010, forward strand.
GCGGGCGCCGACGGCTTTCACTTGACACCTCCGATGTTCTTCATCCCCGGACTGGCCGCGGTGACGCTGACGTCCATCGCGTCGCCGCGCGCGGCCGCGGCGACCGCCTCGACGATCTTCACGTAGCCGGTGCAGCGGCAGACGTGGCCGGCGAGGGCCTCCTGGATCGCATGGTGGTCGTCGCTGCCGCCGCCGTCGACGTAGGCCTGCGCGGCGAGCATCATCCCGCTCGTGCAGAAGCCGCACTGCGCCGCGTAGTGATGCGTGAACGCCCGCTGCATCGGGCCGAGATCCTCGGGCGTGCCGAGCCCCTCGACGGTCGTGATCTCGGCGCCGTCGACGGCGGCGACCGGGGTCAGGCACGAGCGACGGGCGACGCCGTCGACGAGGACGGTGCACGCGCCGCAGCCGCCCTGCTCGCAGCCGGCCTTCGGGCTCGTGATCGCGAGCTCCTCGCGCAGGACGTCGAGGAGGGTCGTCAGCGGGCCGCTCGCGATCGCGCGGCCCTGTCCGTTGATCGAGAGGTTCACGAGGCCCCCTGGAGGTCGGCGAGGACACGGCGGACGAGCACCGGCAGCGTCTTCGCGCGATACCACGCAGAGGCGAGCGCGTCGTCGTGGAGCC
>VGCB01000691.1 GCA_016870235.1 Actinomycetota bacterium
CGGCTCGACCGGACGCGACTCGTCGCAGACTGGCCGGTCGGCCCCGACAACCTCCGCGTCTGTGTCAACGACGAGCGTGGCGGCGGACGATCGCCGCGATCGTGTCCGATTGTCGATCGTCGCGTGGAGGCGGGCGAGGTGGGGAGCCTGACGGCGAGCCGCTCGCGTTCGGTTCTCAGAGCGGACAGCGGTGGAAGCGCCGCTCCCTCAGAGTCCGGTAGCGGGTGAAGAGGAGGCCGCGAACGCTGTTCGACGAGTACCAGGCGTCGTAGACCAGCCTCTGGCTCGCGAAGCCGTCCTTGAAGTGCTGGACGCCCTGCATGTGCCGATCCTGCGAGCCGAAGTCGAACCAGTGCTGACCGGCCGCGCACGCTTCGCGCAGGGCGCTGACGAGGAGGAAGGGCGACGGATGGGCCGAGGCGTGGGCCGCGTGGGAGGCGCCGTGCCAGTAGGTCGTCTGGGTGCCATGGTGGAGGACGACAATCCCTCCGATCACCGCGCCGTCCTTGCGAGCGAGCAGGAGCCGGATGCCCCGGCCGAACTCGCTCGACCGGAAGAGGTTGCGGAAGAGGGCACGCGGGTAGAAGCCCCTGGCACCGGCTCCCCAGCGACGCAGGGAGTCCCTGTAGATGGCGTAATAGGCGTCCACGTCCGCGAGCGACTCGGCGAGACCGCTGGTCACTCCCTGCCTCTCGGCCGATCGGACGTGACGGCGGTGACTGTCGCGGAACCGTCCCCAGAGGGTGTCGAACCCGGCTCGCAGGTCCGTTGCGGTCGTCGTGAGCTGCCAGCGGGCAAGCCCGTCCTGCTCGCGGCGGTAGCCGCAGAAGGGGTTGTCCACGAGCGTCACGTCCGGATACCAGGTGGCGACGCTCTGGGCGGCTTCCAAGTGCAGCGCACCCGGAGGGCGCAGGAAGACCGGGCCTCCGTAGACGTGGGGCGGCATCGATTCGCGATGGCCGATGGGCGCATGCCGCATCAGCGGGAGCACACCCACGTTGCCGTCCGAGAACTCCAGCGCGACCGGGGCGGGTCGCCAGCGGGGAAAGGTGCGCTCGATCACCTCGGCCCAGGCCCTTCGCTGGAAGAACGTCGCGGTCGGCGAGGTCTGCACGACCGCGTCCCAGGCTTCCTCGACGCCGTCCCTCATGACTTCCCAGCGGAGCGTCATCACTGCACCGTAGTGGGCATCCGGAGGATCAGCCCCAGGCTTCCGGGCGGGCCCGCTCGCCGCCCGCGCGGGGAAAGCGGTCGGGCGGCTCGTGCCGCGGCCGGAGCAACGAGATCGCCGCCGAGCACTTCGACGTGCTCGCGTTCCTGTGCCCCGACCGTGCACTGAAGACAGGATTCATCAGGCCTTGACGATGCGGAGGCTCGAGAGCACTTCCTGCACCTGCGACATGGCGGTGCTGTCGAGATTGCGCTCACGCGTCCAGCCGTGCCGCAGCCGCCGCCGGAAGACGACGGTGAGCGCGACCAGCACCGGCGAGACCGCAAGCGCGATCAGCGCGAGCTGCCAGTCGATGCTGACCGTGACGGCGATCATGCCGGCGAGCATCACGCTCGCGCTCACGAACGGCGTCACCCCGTTGATCGCGATCCACTGGATCGCCGGAGCGTCGT
>VGCB01000692.1 GCA_016870235.1 Actinomycetota bacterium
CCGGCATCTCGGCGATCACGTAGGCGTCGTTGTCGCCGAAGGCGAAGTAGAACGCCTCGATCGAGCCGCCCATGCCCGCCACGAGATCCTCGACATAGGCGCGTCGTGCGGTACCGACCTCCTGCTCGTTGGGTGTCGCCATCGAGTATCCGTCCGTCAGGCGCCAGTGTCAAAGAGGCCGCCCAGAAGCTCGCAGCCGACTCCCGGGAGTGAAGGGCGCCGAGGGTGACGGCTTTCAGCTGGCTATTGAACACGTGATCTGATCGGCCGTCCGGCGTGCGAGAGCCATGATCGTCAGCATCGGGTTCACGCCGGGCGCGGTCGGCAGCGCGGAGGCGTCTCCGATCCAGACGCCCTTGACGTCGTGCAGCTCGCCGCGGCCGTCGGCGACTGCTGTCGCCGGATCCGCGCCCAGGCGGCACGAGCCCATCTGGTGCGCGGAGTACGGGGTGCCGTCGTGCGGGCCTGCCTCGAGGCGGCGGAGCCACGCTTCCGGGTCGTCGCCCTGGCGCCAGGTCAAGTCGTCCCAGTGGAAGGTCGTGATCTCGCGCGCGCCTCGCGCGAGATGGAGCCGTGCGAGCTCGACGTGGATGCGGGCGGCGATCGCCCGATCGACCGGGTCGGAGAGCTCCCAGCGGACGACCGGCTCGCCGCCCGTGCCGAGCACGACCTCGCCGGAGCCATGGTCGTGGCCGAGCGCGTGCCACGAGGCGACGTTGCGGAGCCGCAGCATCCGCTCCTTGTGCGCGCGACCGTCCGTGAAGGGCAGCGCACCCGCCCAGAACGGCAGGCTCACGTTCACCGACTCGATCAGGAAGCCCGATCCCTCGACGGCCTCGGCAAAGTCGAACGAGGCGAGCGCCTGGAACTGGCCGCGCCACGGCTGCACGTCCTCGTCGTAGACGCCGCCGACGAAGTACGTCGGGTGCAGGCGCAGGTGCTTGCCGACCGCCGGGCCGCCGACGCCCGAGCGGAGGAGGACGGCAGGCGTCTCGAGCGAGCCGGCCGCGAGGACGACGACCGGCGCCTCGACCGTCAGCGTCACCTCCTCCCCCCCAGCGCCCCGCGCTCGCGCCGCGACGCCGACGGCGCGCCCGTCCCGTACGAGCACGCGATCGACGGCGCAATCGACGACGAACCGGGCGCCTCCGTCGTGCGCGTCCTGGAGGTAGGTCGCGAGCGTGGAGCGCTTGCAGCCCTGCTGGCACCCGGCGTTGCAGTAGCCGCAGTATGCCGGGTCGTCGTCGGCGGAGACGTTGCGCGGCAGCGTTTCCCAGCGGAGGCCGCGGGCCTCGAGTGCCTCGGCCATCAGCTCGTTCGTGCGGTTCGGGATCGTCCGCTCGGTGTTGACGTCGATCCGGCGGGAGACCGCGTCGAGGTGCTCGTCGAACGCCGGCCCGTCGAGGCCGTCGAGCCCCATCGCCGCCCACTCCGCCCGGATCGCGGCCGGCGGGCGGAGGCAGATCATCGAGTTGATCACGGTGCCGCCGCCCAGCGTCGCGCCGGCGAGCATGCCGATCGAGCCCGACTCGGAGAAGAACACGCCTCCCCGCAGGTACAGGTCGCGCGCCGCCACTGCCTCGAGCTGCACGAAGTCCTGCTCGT
>VGCB01000693.1 GCA_016870235.1 Actinomycetota bacterium
CGACCCGCCGCCCGGCGACGGCGGCGCGCACGAGCTCGCGATGCCCCGCGAGCGCGACCTGTTCCGCTGACCCGCCACCCTTACCCGCGGCTCACCTCCTCGAGCCTGTGAGCGAGTCGCTCTTGTCCGCCGTGACGGCGTCCAGGCCGGGACCGCAACGGACGATGTCGCGGGTCTTGTCCCTGGCACGGATCGTGTCCCTGCCCGCGCGAGAACGCGGCGGGCGTCTAGACTCGGTTCGTGCGCAGGTACGCCATCTGGGGAACGGCGACCTCCCCGGGACACGAGGCCTGGGTCGCGACCGTCGGCGCCGAGTTCGAGAAGGACGGGTTCGAGCGGGTCGCCGACGTCGCCGACGCCGACTTCGTCCTCAACATGTTCGACGCGGAGGCGCCGAAGGCGTTCCGCCGCTCGTCCCGCGGCACCTACTCGGCCTCGTTCTACGAGCTCGACGCCGTCCCCGAGGACGTCCTCAAGACGAGCTACCCGATGCTCGTCCGCACGCTCGCGAACGTCGTCGTCCTCCGCGTCCCCGGCCGCGGCGTCTGGTTCACGACGATGGAGCGCGGCACCTACGAGATCGAGGACGACCCCGCCGTCGTCTTCGGGCGGCTCGCCCCGCTCGCGAAGTCGAAGCTCGTGATCGACAACGAGTTCGTCGCCGACCTCGAGCCCGAGCTCTGGGACGGCGACGAGAACACGAAGGAGCTCGCGCTCGCCGGCCGCCGGATGGACGAGCTCGACCTCCTGCCCGCGCCGTTCCCCGTCCACGAGTTCCTCGACGAGCGCGACCTCCGCCACGTCATGCGCCTCTACCAGGTCGGCGGCCTCTCCTACGGCAACCTCTCGCAGCGGCTCGACGCGACCCGCTTCTGGATGAGCGCCTCCGGCGTCGACAAGTCGCAGCTCGAGGACGTCGGCACCGACATGCTCGTCGTCTCCGGCTACGACGAGCCGAACGCCAGGATCATCCTCAGCGTCCCACCCGGGATCGAGCCGCGGCGCGTGTCGGTCGACGCGATCGAGCACTGGATGATCTACCAGGCCCACCCCGACGTCGGCGCCATCCTCCACGTGCACGCCTGGATGGAGGGCATCCCGGCGACCGATATCAACTACCCGTGCGGCACCGAGGAGCTCGCAGTCTCGGTCGCCGAGCTGATCGCCCGCGAGCCCGACCCTGCACACGCCGTCATCGGCCTCCGAAACCACGGCATCACCGCCACCGGCGACAGCCTCACGGAGATCCTCGATCGGATCACCCCGAAGGTGCTGCGCCAGGTGCCGATGACATAGTGCTTGCTTGCCTGCCTGGCCGTGTTCTCGCGCGTCCGGTCGGCTAGGGACCGAGGTACCAGACGCGCTGTGTTTGTTTGCCGGGTGTGCGCGCGTCTGCTGGGTGAGGGACCGAGGTAGCAGACGCGCGCACACCCGGATCCTGAAGCCAGGGGAACGGGGTTCCCCTTGGGAACCCCTCCTGCGATCGAGTCCTGCACCAACCTCCCGGCGCCTCCTCCGCGTCTGGCTTCAGCCAGACGCGTCCTTGATTGAATGCTTGGTCGCGTCCCATGAGCCGGGGGAATTGAATCGGGCGTAGCC
>VGCB01000694.1 GCA_016870235.1 Actinomycetota bacterium
GGAGCTCAGGCAGCGGCGCGAGCGGGCGTACCTCTACGTCTCGCACGATCTCGCGACCGTCCGGACGGTCTCCGACCGCGTCGTCGTCCTCTACCTCGGGACCGTGGTCGAGGAGGGCCCGGCCGGGGCGCTCTTCTCGCGGCCGCTGCACCCGTACACGCGCGCACTCCTGTCCGGCGTTCCGAGCCTGCACGGCTCCGCGCTCGCCGCGCCCGTCGAGCTCCGGCAGGATCTCGAGGATTCCGGTATCTCTCCCGGCTGCGTGCTCGCGCCCCGCTGTCCCTTCGCCGTCGGTCGCTGCGCCACCGAGCCGCAGGCCCTCGCCGAGCACGGCGACGGCCATCGCGCTGCCTGCTGGCGCATCCCGGAGCTCGTATGAGCGAAGCCGCGTACCGCGTCGCGGTCGACATCGGCGGCACGTTCGTCGACGCCGTCGAGCTCGACCTCGAAACGCGCACGATCCGGCTCGAGAAGGCGCCGACGACGCCGCGGCAGCCGTGGGAGGGCGTGATCGCCGCAATCGAGCGCCTCGGGACACCGCTCGACCGCGTCGACCTGTTCATCCACGGGACGACGCTCGGGCTCAACGCCGTGCTCGAACGGCGCGGCGCCCGCACCGGGATCGTCACGAACGAGGGCCTCCGCGACGTCTTCCTGATCGGCCGCTCCAACGTCCCCGACCACGCGATGTACGACTTCCAGTACGAGCGGCCGCCGTCGATCGTCCGCCGCCGGGACACGGCCGGCGTCCGCGGCCGCCTCGACTACAAGGGCCGGGAGCTCGAGCGGCTCTCCGAAGACGATGTGCGCGCGGCCGGGCGCCTGCTCGTCGACGAGCAGGGCGTCGAGGCGATCGCCGTCTGCTTCCTCCACTCCTACCGCAACCCCGACCACGAGCGCCGCGCGGCCGCGATCCTGCGCGAGAGCCACCCCGGGGTCCAGGTGTCGGTCTCGCACGAGATCCTCCGCGAGTACCGCGAGTACGAGCGGACGAGCACGACCGTGCTCGACGCCTACATCCGGCCGATCTTCGCCCGCTACGTCGACCGGCTCGAGGAGGAGCTGCGCGCCCGCGGCCTCGGCGGGCGGTTCCTGATCATGCGCTCCGGCGGCGGCGCCATGACCGCCGGGCAGGCGCGCGAGACGCCGACGCACACGATGCTCTCCGGCCCGGCGGGCGGGATCGTCGGCGCCGCGCGCATCGGGTCGGCGTTCGAGCGGCCCGAGCTCCTCACCTTCGACGTCGGCGGCACCTCGCTCGACCTCTGCGTGATCGAGCGCGGCGACCCGGTCGCGGTGCACGAGGCCGAGCTCGAGCGCTACCCGCTGCTGATCCCCGTCTTCGACATCCGGACGATCGGCGCGGGGGGCGGCTCGATCGCGTCGGTCGACGACGGGCTGCTGCGCGTCGGCCCGCGAAGCGCCGGCGCCGAGCCGGGTCCGATCGCCTACGGGCGCGGGGGTGTCGAGCCGACGGTGACCGACGCGGCGATCGTGCTCGGGTACATCGAGCCGGCGCGGTTCCTCGGCGGCTCGATGCCGCTCGACGGCGCCGCCGCCCGCGACGGGATCGAGCGGACGATCGCCGCCGGGCTCG
>VGCB01000695.1 GCA_016870235.1 Actinomycetota bacterium
CGAGGACGAGGCGCTCCGTCCGCGCCGTCCAGATGCGCGGCAGGCCCACGGCCGTGCCCCGCGCGATGCTCGCGACGACGCGGCCGCTGGCCGCGACGAGGAATCCGACCTTGCCCTGGCGGACGACCGCGACCACGCGCTCCGGCACGACGCGGACGCGCAGCGTGTGCGGGAACGCACGGTCGAAGGAGACGCCGGCGACCGTCGGCACGGCGGCGACGTGTCCCTCGAGCCGGTCGAGATCGAGCCCGACGAGGCTCTCGCCCTGGACCGGCTCGAGCGCCGCGCGGACGTCGGCGGCGACATCGGCCGTCACGCCCGAGATCTCGAGCTCGCGGACCGCGAAGAGCGACGAGGCCGACGAGACGAAGTAGACGGCGAGCCCGAGGACGACGACGCCGGCGAGCCCGAGGAGCGCCCGGCGCCCGGGGAAGAGCTGCGGGAGCCCGGGGCCGGACTGCTGCCGCCGAGCACGCGGCTTCGCCTTGTCGTGCTTCGTCTTGGCGTGCTTCGCCGGGGCGGTCTTCGCAGGAGACGCCTTCGCGGGCGCGGCTCTCCTGCTCGAGGTTGTGGGCGCGGCAGAGGTCGTCGGGCGCGGGCGCGCGCGACCTCGAGGCGGACGAGACACGCGCCCTCCGGAACCCACGGCTCCACCTTCGCCGCGCGCGACCGGGATCCTCCGGGCGATCCACGGAGAACCCGCACCCGCGACCATGCGGAGCGCGAGGGCGTGTCGCGCTCGGTGCTCCGGGAGGCGCTCGAGGCCGCCGGGGCCGGCGACCTGCGAGATCTTCCAGGAGGCATCGTCGGGAGGGCGGTTCTCCACCACGGACAGGAGGGCGCCCGCCGGTGAGGCCCGGCCGGTCCCGCCCCGCTCACACGGCCGGGGCGGTCTCCGGCACGGCGATCTCGCCGAGGAGCACGACCTCGTGCTCGAGCTCCACCCCGAACGCCTCGCGCGCGCGGCGGCGGCTCTCCCCCATCACGGCCAGGCAGTCGGCGGTCGTCGCGTCGGCGACGTTCTCGACGAAGTTGGCATGCATCGGCGAGACGACCGCTCCGCCGATACGGAAGCCCTTGAGCCCGCAGCGCTCGAGCATCGCGCCGGCGCCGAGCGGCCCCTCGGGGTTCTTCCAGACCGAGCCGAACGTGCGCTTGGTGGTCGGTTGCGACGCCTTCCGGCGGGCGATCAGCTCCGCCACCTCGGCCCGGATCTCCGCGGCTGGTCTCGGGTGGAGGGCGTACTCGACGACGGCGACGACCTCGCCGGGCCGGACGCTCGAATGCCGGTACGAGAGCTCGAGCTCCTCCCGTGACCGCCAGGTCGCTCCGCCGGCCGTGACGACGAGCGCGCGGACGAGGATGTCGCTCCAGTCCGACCCGTACGCACCGGCGTTCATCCGCGTGCCGCCGCCGGCGGTGCCGGGGATGGCGCAGGCGAACTCGAGCCCTCCGAGCCCCGCCTCGCGTGCGCGGTGCAGGCACACCGCGTTCGAGGCGCCGCCGCCTGCACGCATCGTCGTCCCGTCGACCTCGATGGCGGCGAGCGCTCCCTCGAGTGAGAGAACGAGGAGCTCGACCCCGGCGTCGGCGG
>VGCB01000696.1 GCA_016870235.1 Actinomycetota bacterium
GCCGCCGGGGAGACGGGCGCGCTCCGCTCCGCGCTGCGCGCGGAGCCGGCCGGATGATCGCCGACCTGCTCGTCCGCGGCGGCACCGTGCACGACGGCACCGGCGCCGAGCCGATCCGTGCCGACGTCGCCGTCCGGGACGGCCGCATCGACGCGATCGGCGACGGCCTCTGCGGCGAGGGCGAGGCGGCGCGCGTGCTCGACGCGACCGGACTCGTCGTGGCGCCCGGGTTCATCGACATCCACAGCCACTCCGACGACACGCTGCTTCTCGACCCGCGCGCCGTCAGCGCGATCCACCAGGGCGTCACCCTCGAGGTCGTCGGGAACTGCGGCCACGGCTGCTTCCCGATCCGCGACGTCGAGCGCGCGCGGCGGGCGATCTACGGGTACGCCGACGCGCACCTGCTCACCTGGTCGTCGGCAGCGGGGTACTTCGCTGCCCTCGAGGAGGCACGCCCGGCCGTGAACGTGCTCAGCCTCGTGCCGAACGGGCAGCTCCGGCTGTCCGTCGTGGGGCTCGAGGACAGGCCGGCGACGAAGCCCGAGCTGGCCGAGATGAGCCGGCTGCTCGAGGAGTCGCTCGACCAGGGCGCCTGGGGCTACTCGACCGGGCTCGAGTACGCGCAGGAGCGCGGCGCCCCGGAGCAGGAGCTGACGGCGCTCTCACGGGTTGCGGCGCTGCACGGCGGGCTCTACGCCACCCACACGCGCAAGCGCGATGCCGGCGCGGCCGAGGCGGTCGAGGAGGCTGTCCGGACGGCGCGCGATGCCGGCGCGCGCCTCCAGGTCTCGCACCTCGTCCCGCGAAGCGGGGAGGAGGAGGCGCACCGCTGCCTGGCAGCGGTCGAGGCGGGTGCGCGCGACGGGCTCGATCTCGCGTTCGACATGCACACCCGCCTCTACGGCACGACCTTCCTCCAGACGGCGCTGCCGCCGCACGCGCTCGGCGCCGGGCCGGAGGAGCTGCGCACGCTCCTCGCCTCGCGCAGCGCGCGGGAGGAGATGAAGCGATACGAGAGCATCCTGAGCGCGGGCGGCGACTGGTCGCGGATCGTCGTGCTCGACAACGACGTCGAGCCTGGCGCCGGCCGCCGCGACATCGCCTCGATCGCGGCGGAGCAGGGCGTCGAGCCCCTCGACGCCGTCTACGACCTCCTGGCCGCGGCGCTGCCGGACCCGTCGCGGCTGATGGTGCTGATCCTCTGCTACACGGAGGAGCGCCAGCGCGAGGCATTCGCTCACCCGCTCTGCACGCCCGGCTCCGACGCCACGACCCTCGCGCCCGACGGCGTCCTCGCCGGCTCGACGTTCCACGGGGCCTACACCTGGGCGTCGTGGTTCTACCGCTTCATGGTGCGGCAGGAACGGGCGCTGACCCCGGCGGAGGCGGTGCATCGACTCACGGGCGCGCCCGCCGCGCGGCTCGGCCTCCGCGACCGCGGCGTGCTGCGCGTCGGCGCCTGGGCGGATGTCGCCGTCTTCGACCACGACCGGTTCGGGGAGCGCGGGACGACCTTCGAGCCGAACCAGCTTGCAGAGGGCATGCGGCACGTGGTCGTGAACGGGGTCGTGACGCTCGACGGCGGCGTCCG
>VGCB01000697.1 GCA_016870235.1 Actinomycetota bacterium
CTCGAGCCGATGACGCCGACCCAGGAGAGCTCGGTCCGCGAGATCCTCGCCGCCGCCGACACGATCGCACGCGCGCTCCGAGAGCTCGACGGCTCCGCCGGCGGCCCGCCGCCCGCGGCCCCCGCCGTCCGCGAGCAGCCTGTCGCCCCGGGAACCGGGACACGCCCTCGCGTCCTCGTCGTCGAGGACGACCCGGCTGCGGGCCGTATCGTCGAGCGGGCGCTGCAGGGTGCGGGCGCGGACGTCGTCGTCGCGCGCACGTGTCGGGAAGCGCTCGCGGTCGCGCACGATGTGGCTCCCGAGCTCGTGCTGCTCGACCTCGGCCTTCCCGACGGCGACGGCCGCGACGTGCTCCGGGCGCTCCGCGCCGTGCCCGCGCTCGAGCAGGTGACGATCGTGATCGTCAGCGGTCAGGGAGGTGCTTCGGTGGCCCGCGAGCTTGTCGCCTTAGGAGCAAACATCGTGTTGTCGAAGCCCGTGGAGATCGCGACGCTCCGGGCGCTGCTCCCGCCCCTCGACGCGAGCTCGAGCTCGTCGTGAGCGACCGCCCGGTCGCGCTCGTCACCGGCGGCGGCACCGGCATCGGGGCAGCCGTTGCCCGCAAGCTCGGCGCCGCGGGCTATGCGGTGGCCGTCACCGGCCGCCGCCCGGAGCCGCTCGAGGCCGTCGCGTCGGAGATCGGGGGTCTCGCGATCGCTGCCGACACGACGAGCGAGGACGACTGCGCACGGCTCGTCGAGCTGACGCTCCAGCGGTTCGGCCGGCTCGACGGCCTCGTCGTCAACGCGGGAACGGCCGGCGGAGGGACGCTGCTCGACCTCGACCCGACGGTGTTCGATCGCGTCCTCCGCGTGAACCTGACCGGTGCCTTCCTCATCTGCCGGGCCGCGATCCGGCCGCTGCTCGCCGCGCGCGGCGCGATCGTCGCGGTCGCATCGCAGGGAGCGCTCCGGGCGGGGCCGGCGTCGATCGCCTACAACCCGTCCAAGGCGGGCCTCGCGATGCTGACGCAGTGCATCGCGCTCGACCACGGCCCCGACGGCCTCCGGGCGAACTGCGTCTGCCCCGGCTGGGTGCGGACGGAGATGGCCGACGAGACGATGGACTGGCTCGCGCGCCGGCTCGGGATCGACCGCGACGAGGCGTACGCGCTCGTCACGAAGGACATCCCGGCGAGGCGTCCGTGCGATCCGGAAGAGGTGGCCGAGGCGGTGGCCTGGCTCCTCTCCGATGCGGCCGGGTACCTCAACGGCGCCGTGATCCCGGTCGACGGCGGCGGGGTTGCGGTCGACGTCCCTCTCGTTCCCTTCGACCATGTCCGGCGCTGAGCTGGGACAATGGGCGCGGGGATGGAGGGCGTTGCCGAGACCAGGCTGACCCGGCAGGAGCTTCTCGCGCGATCGGCGGCGGGGCTCGCCGTCCTCGCGCTCGCGCCGGCGGGGGCCGTCGCTGCGCCGAGGCCCGGCGTGACCCTGCGTCTCGTCGGGTTCGAGGGCGACGACATCGCGCCGGCGCTCCGGCGCTGGACGGCCGCGCAGCGCCTCGTGGTGCAACGCACCTCCGTCCGCTCCGCCGGTGAGATGCTCGA
>VGCB01000698.1 GCA_016870235.1 Actinomycetota bacterium
CAAGCGCGAGCTCGAGCAGCTCGGGGTCGGCCGCGTCGGCCTTCGTCACCGCGACGACGCCCTGCTCGATCCCGAGAAGGCGCAGGATCGCAAGGTGCTCGTGCGTCTGCGGCCGCGCGCCCTCGCCGCCGTCGACGACGAGGAGGAAGAGGTCGATGCCGGTCGCTCCCGCGACCATCGTGCGCACGAACCGCTCGTGGCCCGGCACGTCGACGAGGGAGAGCTCGGCGCCGTCGGCGAGCCGGAGCGGGGCGTAGCCGAGGTCGATCGAGATCCCGCGCCGCTGCTCCTCCGGGAGCCGGTCCGTGTCCTTGCCGGTGAGCGCGCGGACGAGCCAGGTCTTGCCGTGGTCGATGTGGCCGGCGGTGCCGACGGTCAGGCCCACGGCGTCATCCCGGGGACGGCACGGCGGCGCGCGCGGCCCCGACGGCGGCGGAGATCTCCTCGACCTCGGCGTCCGTCACCGCCCGCACGTCGAGCAGCGTGCGCCCGTCGCGGCGGAGCGCGATCACCGGCGGCTCGCCCGCCCGCAAGACGTCGGCGAGCTCCTCCTCGACGGCGCACGCGAAGCTCGGCAGCTCTGCAAGCGGGAGCGCGCCGCCGCCCACCCGCGCTACCGTCTCCTCGACCGCCCCGCCGACGAGCGCCAGGAGCCGCTCGGCACGGGCGCGCACCGCCGGCGCGTCCTCGGCCAGCATGCGGAGAACCGGGATCTCGCGCCGCGCACGCTCGGGGTCGAGATAGAGCTGCAAGGTGCCCTCGAGCGCGGCGAGGGTCAGCTTGTCGGCACGGAGCGCGCGCTGGAGCGGGTGGCGGCGGAGCCGCTCGACGAGGGCCGCCTCGCCGACGACGATCCCGGCCTGCGGACCGCCGAGCAGCTTGTCGCCCGAGAAGCAGACGAGGCTCGCGCCCGCGGCGAGGCTCTGCTGCGGGGTCGGCTCGTCGTGGGCGAGGGCGACGAGCGCGCCCGAGCCGAGATCGTCGATCAGCGGGATCGCGCTCGCGCGCGCGAGCCCGCCGAGATCGCGGAGCGACGGCAGGCCGGTAAAGCCGACGACGCGGAAGTTCGACTGGTGGACGCGGAGGATCGCCGCCGTCTCCGGGCCGATCGCGCGCTCGTAGTCGGCCAGGTGGGTGCGGTTCGTCGTCCCCACCTCGCGGAGCCGCGCGCCCGAGCGGGCGAGCACGTCGGGGATCCTGAAGCCGTCGCCGATCTCGACCAGCTCGCCGCGCGAGACGAGCACGTCCCGGCCCTCCGCGAGCGCCGCGAGCGCCAGCATGATCGCGGCCGCGTTGTTGTTGACGACGAGGGCCGACTCGGCGCCGGTGAGGCGGGAGAGGACGTCGACGAGGTGCGACTGCCGCGAGCCCCGTGCGCCGGTCGCGACGTCGTACTCGAGCGTCGAGTAGCCGGCCGCCGCCTCGATCGCCTGCCCGATCGCGCGCTCCGCGAGCGGCGCCCGGCCGAGGTTCGTGTGGACGATCACCCCCGTCGCGTTGATCACCCGCCGCAGGCTGGGCCGGTCGGCGGCGGCGAGCTCCTCGAGCGCGCGCGCGGCGATATCGCCGGGCTCGGCTCCGTCG
>VGCB01000699.1 GCA_016870235.1 Actinomycetota bacterium
ACGGGATGCGGCGCGGATCGACGTCCGGGGATCCGCCAGACGGAACCTACCCCACCGGCAGCTCGTCGAAGGTCTCGCGGTGCAGGGCGTGCCACGCGGACTGCTCGTCGAGCGCCTCCTTGCCCGCGGCGCGGATCACCTCCCGCGCCGCCGCCGCGTCGCCCCGCCGGAGGGCGTCCTCGATCCGCCGGGACGCCAGCGCGAAGATCTTCCGCATGGCTTCGTAGCGGCGAAGGTCCTCGCGGTCGCCGCGGATCCGCTGCCACAAGCCCACCGCGAGTGAGATCGTCAGGGTCGCGCCGCAGGAGAAGTCCACCCAGGCGAAGAGGCGCTCGGAGAGCGGCGTCTCGTCGGCGAGGGTGAGGGCGAGCGACGCGAGCGCGGCGAGGATCACCAGCGACGCCAGCCCGCGGAGCAGCAAGCCGCCCCGGCGCATCCGCGCGTCGAGGATGGTGCACTTCCGATTCATGTAGGAGGACTGTGTGTCGATCCACCCGTCCTTGGTCGCGCGGAGCGCCGCGAGGTCGTCGCCTCCCGCCGACTCGGCGACCTCGAATCCGCGCAGCGAGGCGCCGCGCAGCAGGAGCCGCAGGTCCGGGATCGCGATCGCGCGGTGGGCGAGGAAGTGATCGGACGCCTGCTCGCGGATGCCGGCTCGCCACCAGGCGGCTTGCACCCGCATCGTCTCGGCCAGGAGCCGCAGGTCGGCCGACCGTCGCTCGATGCCGCGGCGGCGGAGGAGCGTCCAGAAGCCCAGGGCGGCGAGAAGACCCAGGAGGTAGATCGTCGGCCAAGCCCACCACGACCACGCCATCGTCGCCTGCAGCGAGAGGACCACCAGCGCGATCACCGCGACGAGCAACTTCATCGCCCGCATCGCGAGGACCTTCGAGCGACCGGCGGCGGCGTCGAGGCGGGACTGCAGCAGGTCGAAGGGAGTGCCGTTCGCAGGCGGCGATCCCGTCGTGGATCGCGTCTCGGTCCGGGCGATCGCCTCGTTCAGCGACTCGAGGTGGCGGAGCTCCGTCGCGAGGTCCCGCCAGCGGACCGGGAGCGGTGCGTCGTCCGGAGCAGACTGCGACCATGCGGCGCGGAGCCGGGCGTCGAGCGCGGGCGCGACCGGTCCCGCGCGGGGCGAGGGCTCGGGCGAGCCCTCGCGGCGGGTCGGGATCCATGCCACGGCGAGGGGCTCCGATGGCTCGAGCGCCTTCACCGAGCCTCGGAAGGGGATCGTGCCGGCGTCGACGCGACCTTCCCGGCAGAAGCCCACCACGGCGGAGGTGCCGCCTGGCTTCCCGGTGTCGATGCCATCCCACATCGCGACGACGAGGCTCGACTGCATGGCGATGAAGAGCCCGAGCCGAGCGTACTGCGTGTTGCGCGCCGTGCCGCACTGGTCGGGGGGCATCGCGAGGCGCTCGCGGGCGAGGTCCGCGGTCGTCGTTCCCTCGGGCATGGCGACGGAAGCGCTCCACGCCGCCCGGGCACGGAGGGCGGCGAACTCGGCGCGGCTCCGGGGATCGCGGAAGTCCTCCTCGTACTCGGTCACGTCCATCGGCAGCGGCGCGACGAGGACGAT
>VGCB01000700.1 GCA_016870235.1 Actinomycetota bacterium
CGACGGCTGGTTCGAACGGGCCGTGCTCAGCCTCGTCGTGCACCTCGTCGACCGGCCGCGCGCCTTCGTCGAGATCGGTCGGGTGCTGGCGCCCCGCGGCCGCATCGCGATCGCGACGTTCTCGCACGACCACTTCGACGGCTACTGGGCGGCGGCATTCTTCCCCTCGCTCCCCGCGATCGACAGGGCGCGGTTCCCCGACATCCCCGAGCTCGTGGACGCGCTCCAGGGCAGCGGTGAGTTCGTCGACGGACGCGCCTTCCCGGTCGTCACGCGGAGCGAGATCTCGCGCGAGCACGCCCTCGAGCGGCTGCACGGGCGGCACATCTCG
This sequence comes from Actinomycetota bacterium, assembly GCA_016870235.1. The sequence continues at coordinate 332 of VGCB01000700.1, forward strand.
ACCTTCGACCTCCTCGAGCCGGACGAGATCGCAGCCGGGATCGCGCGAGCCGAGCGCGAGCTGCCGGAGCGGGTGGAGACCGTGCTGCGCCAGGTGATCGTCGTCGCGGATGCCGCCCCCGGCTGAGGTCGGGAAGGAGCGGAGGGGTTTCGCCCTGTCAGCTCTCGAGCCGGACGATCCTCGTCGTGCCGACGAGCCCGGTCGTCTGGAGCATGACCCGGCAGGTCGACTCTAGCGGCAGGGCGACGGACGCGATGCGCACCTCGTTGGCCCGCATCCGGACCGCCGTCCGACGGCCGCCGATCACGTCGAGGGCGACGAGCGCCGGCGCCTTGCCGAGCAGGGTCACCTCCATCCGGCCGCCGTCGCAGCTCCAGACGTCGACGGCGGCGATGCCATGGAGGTCGCCGTTGGGGGCGAGGCCGCGCGCCCACCAGCGAAGACGGATGTCTCGCTCCGCCCGCCAGAGCGCGTAGCCCGGAAGGTCGCCGGACGGGCCCACGCGCGCAAGCTCGTCACCGGCGATCTGCATGCCGACGGGGGCGACCACGAGCCTGCTGCGCAGCGGGCCCTCGCCACGGGCGGCGAGGAGCCCGTCGAAGCGCGGGGCCACCGGCGTCGACGGGAGCGGGCCCGGCGGGCGCTGACCCGGGAGATGCACGACGCGCTCGATCCGGCGATTCCAGAAGACGCTCTTCCAGACGCCGCCGCCGTAGCGCGTGCCCGCCTGGATCCACGTGACCGGGGCGTTCGCGTGCCGATCGACCCAGTCGCGGGAGCCGTCCCCGAACCACCAGCGGTCGTCGGCGTGCGACGCCGACCGCACCTCGGCCTGGGCGACCGCCCCGAGCGACGCGAGCACGAGCGCGACCGCGGCGAGCCCGACCACCCGCAGGCGGGGCGAGAGGATTGCCGGCAGCGACGCGAGGAGGGCGGCGGCGATCGGCCAGGCGATTCGCAGGGCGTCGTCGGACGTCCATTCCGCGAACCGGGCGAGGCCGATCGTCGAGAAGGCGTCGAGGCGGGCCTCGCGTGTGACGACGCTGCCGAGCGGGAGGAGAACGGCGGGCGCCGCGACCGCGACCGCGACCGCCGCGGTCCAGGCCCGTGACGAGCCGCCGCGCGCGCACCAGACGACGAGGACGACGAGGAGCGGCGGCAGCACCGTGATCAGATCGCGCTCGGCGATGTGGCCGACGAAGCGGGAGGCGAAGACGCCGACCTGGACGATGAGCGCCGCCGTCCA
>VGCB01000701.1 GCA_016870235.1 Actinomycetota bacterium
TCGAGGTCGACCCGCTCTTCGCGCCGCGCACGCCCGGCCGCCGGGCGATCGAGGTCTACCCGCACGCCGCGATCGTCGGCCTCTTCGACCTCCCGTTCATCCTCCGGTACAAGGCGAAGCGCCGGCGAACGCGGCCGTACCGGTCGGCCGAGCTCCGCTGCCTGCTCGACCTCCTCGAGAGCCTGACCGCGTTCGACCCGCCGCTCGACGTCCGCTCGTCCCCACGCTGGCCCGAGATCCGCGCCGCGGTCGCCGAGCCGGCGTCGGGCGCCGCGCTCTCACGGGTGGAGGACGAGATCGACGCCTACGTGTGCGCGTACGTGGCGCTCGCGTGGTGGCGCCGGGACGGCGTCCGGTGCAGGGCGTTCGGCGATCGGGCCGGCGGCGCCATCGTCACGCCCGTGACCCCACACCATGCAGCGCGGCTCGACGCGCTCCTCGCGGCTACCTCTTCGGCACCTTCGGATGTCGGATGACCGCGTCCTCGCCGGGGAAGAAGATCGACTCGTGGCCGTCCTCCCACCGCACCCGGAAGTGCTCGTGGCCCTCCGCCCCGATCACCTCGAGGATCTCGGCGGTCTTCGGCGCGTCGTGCACGGCGTGGCCGGTGATCTCGATCACGTCCCCGGGCTTCGCCGGGACGCCGTCTGCGGTTCTCACGGTCATCGTGTCCTCCCTGGGTCGCTCCGACCCCATGCTCGCGATCGCGGGCCCACGGCCGCATCCGGGGGAAACGCGGATCGGGTTGCGGGTCAGCCGCCTCGCGCGACGCGGCGGAGGACACGACGGTCGCCGATCCGCCGGGTCAGGCCGTCGGCGTCGAAGCGCTCGAGCAGGAGCTGCGCGTCACGGCGGCCGACGCCGAGGAGGTCGCGGAAGCGGGGCAGCGTGATCTCGCCGGCCGTCCGGGCCTCCGTCAGCATCACGTCGGTCGCCACCTCGTACGCGCCGGCGCCGATCGCGTAGCCCGCGCCCAACCGCACCACCGACCCGCTCTGCTCGAGGAAGCGCGCGACGCCCGCGTCGTCGACCCTGGTCGCGGCCATGCCGGCCGCGTCGATCGCCGCGAGCAGCGTTCGCGCCTCCGCCTCGTGCGACCCGAGGGCGGCGGCCGCGCCCGGCCGGTAGAGCTTGGCTCCCCGCCGCTCGAACGGCAGGAGCGGCACGATCTCGCCGGCCCACGGCTCCGGGGGAACGGGGACGCCGGGGTCGAGCGCGTCGGCTGCGTCGATGCGGCGGGCCATGTCCGCGGCGACGTCGTCGAGCCACGCGCGCGAGAACGCCCACGGGCCGGCACGCTCCACGCCCTCGACCTCGCCGTCGACGACGTGCCGGAGCGCCTCCAGGTGCACGGGCTCGTGGATCGTGGAGGCGACGTCGCCCGCCTCGAGACGGCGCAGCCGCTCCGCATCCCGGTGCCGCGGCGGCGCCGGGTCGAGCACCGTCCCGCCACCCACCGTCCCGTGCCGGCGAAGGACGACGCGGTCGCCCCGCGCGGCGACGAGCGGCTCCGACAGGCGGAGCTGCGCGTACCGGTCGCCCGTGCGGACGACCCGCGCGGGTACGCGCCGCGT
>VGCB01000702.1 GCA_016870235.1 Actinomycetota bacterium
CGGCTCATGCCGAGCGAGCACGCTGGCACGCTCTGCGCGGTCGACGACGCGGCGCGGTCGACGCTCGAGGCGTTCGGCTTCGACGAGGCGCGCTTCGACGCGCTGCGCGCCCGGCTCGCCGCGGGCTCGCTCTCGACCGACGTCAACGTCGTCCGCGGCCCGGTCGAGCCGCCGGCGCCTGGCGACGTCGCCTCCGTGCCGGAGCCGGGCTCGGCGCGGTACGAGGAGGCTGTCGAGGCGGGGCGCGCGGCGATCCGCCGCGGGTCGGTGGCGCAGGTCGTCCTCGCGGGCGGCATGGCGACCCGGTTCGGCGGCGTCGTCAAGGGTGTCGTCGAGGTGCTCGAGGGGCGGAGCTTCCTCTCGTGGAAGCTGGGCGAGACGGCGCGGCTGTCGGCGGCGCTCGGCAGCGAGGTGCCCGTGGCGCTGATGACGAGCTTCGCCACCGAGGCGGAGACGCGGCGGCACGTGGCCGCCCTCGGCGTCCCGGAGCCTCTCTGGTTCTCGCAGTTCGTCGCTCCTCGCCTCACGCCCGACGGCTCCGTCTTCCGCGACGCAGACGGCCTCGCGTCGCTCTACGGGCCGGGGCACGGCGACCTGTTCGAGGCGCTGCAGCGATCGGGCGTCCTCGTCGAGCTCGAGCGGCGAGGCGTCACGACCGTGCACGTCTCGAACGTCGACAACCTCGGCGCCCGCATCGATCCCGTCGTCGTGGGCGAGCACCTGCTCGGCGGGCGCGGCGTCACGGTCGAGGTGGCGCGGAAGCTCGGCGACACGGGAGGGGCGCCGGCACGGGTCGACGGCCGCCTCGTCCTCGTCGAGGGGCCGAGGTTTCCGCCCGGCTTCGATCAGGACACGATCCCGGTCTTCAACACGAACACCGTCGCGTTCGACCTCGACGTCCTGCGCGGCTCGTACCCGCTCGAGTGGATGGTGGCGGTGAAGGACGTCGACGGCGTCGCCGCCGTGCAGATCGAGCGGTTGTTCCACGAGGTGACGTGGTTCGTCGACGCGCGGTTCCTCGAGGTGCCCCGCACCGGCCCGCGCGGGCGCTTCTTCCCGATCAAGGTGCCCGCCGATCTCGAGAGCTCCCGCGAGGCGCTCCGCGAGATGCTCGCCACCTCACTCGACTGAGCGGGGCCTCCGCCCGCGCCGCAACGAAGTCGGAACGGTCCCGGAGCAGTCTCGCAACGCCGGCCCGGGCAGGCTGGGAGCGATGCTCGACCTCCTCTTGCCGCGTCGCTGCGCGCTCTGCGCGGCGCTCGGCGAGGTCGTGTGCGACCGCTGCTCCTCCCGGCTCCTCCCGATCGCGGGCTCGGGCTGCCGTCGCTGCGGCGCTCCCGGCCCGTGGTCGGTCGACCGGTGCGTCGAGTGCCGCGGCCGCCGGATCGCCTTCGCGGGCGCGCGGGCGGCGATCGCCTACGACGTCGCCGCGCGGTCGCTCGTCACCGCCTGGAAGGAGGGCGGGCGCCGTGACGTCGCCGCCTGGGCGGCCCGGCGGATCGCCGCCTGCCTGCCGGCTCCCGACGTCACGGCCGTCGTCCCGGTGCCCGGGGATCGCGACCGCACGCTGCGT
>VGCB01000703.1 GCA_016870235.1 Actinomycetota bacterium
TCGCGCGCGAGGCTGTGTCTCTGCTGCCCGAGCAGCTCGAGCTCTTGGCCGACCTGATCGCGGAGCGGCTCCGTACACCGGCGCCGGCAGCGCTCGTTGATGCCCACGCGGTCGCGTGCCACCTCTCGTGCGAGGTCGGGTGGGTGTACGAGAACGCCGAACGACTCGGAGCACGCCGGCTCGGTGACGGCCCGAAGGCGCGGCTGCGGTTCAGTCTCGAGGACGTCGATCGCGCGGTGTCCTGCTCTGCCAGCAGGCAGTCGCAAGAGCGCTCGGAGGCCGACTTCAAGTCGTCTCGAACCGTTCGTCGTCGCCGCAGTTTGGGCACAAGCGCGCCGCTTCTGCCCGTTCGGGGCCGTGTGGTCGACCTCGGGGGGCATCCGTGACGCTTCCGACCCCCTCGCAGCGCCGCCGCCGTTCGATCACCGCCGCGGATCGCCAGGCTTTCCTCGAGGCGCTCGCTGCCGGCTTCTCGGCCACCCATGCCTCCGAGCGCGCGGGTCGAGCGCGGGCCCGCTTCTACGAGCTCCGGCAGGCAGACCCCGACTTCGCCCGCTTGTGGCGGGATGCCGAGGCGGCCGGCACCGATCGTCTCGAGGACGAGGCTCGCCGGAGGGCGCTCGAGGGCTGGGACGAGCCCGTGTACCAGCAGGGGGTGCTCGTCGGGTCGGTCCGCAAGTACGACAGTCGTCTGCTTGAGCGTCTCCTGATCGCCCGTAGGCCGGAGAAGTTCGGGCCGCGTTCGATCGTCGACTTGACGGCCACGCACCAGGTGCCGCAGCTCACGGGTGGGGTGACGCTCGACGCGGTCGCGGAGGTGCTCAAGGCGATCGGTGCTGTCGGCGGCATGAGCGACGAGCCGGTCGACGTCGAGGTCATCGACGCGGAGGCAGAGCCCTCAGGGCTCCTCCAGCCGCCCGTTGAGCCGGAGCCGGTGCGGAACGCGTTGCCGGCGACCCGGGTCAGGCCGGAGAGGGGCGGCCGTGGCTGAGCATTCAGCAGCGGCAGGCGCGCCGGTTCTACGAGCGCCGCGGCTTCGTGCTCGTCGAGCTCGCCGACGGAGCGGGCAACGAGGAGCGCGAGCCGGACGCCCTGTACGGGTGGAGGCCCTTTCCAACTCCTGATGCTGTACCATACTGGGTACTGAGCGCTCGGGCAATCAAGCCGACAAGGGGAAGATGACGGCGCGCAGGGGTCGCTGCCTCCTCCTGATCGCCGGAGCGGCCCTCCTCGCGGCCCTCCCGGCTGCCGCCCGCTCCACCACGACCCCTGCGGCCGCCCCCGACGCCTGCCTCAGAGCCGCGCTCGGGGAGCGGGCCTACGCCGAGATCTTCGTGCGGCGCAGCCGCCCGCCGGCGGCGGCCGAGAACGGGAAGATCGCCGTCTGCTACGGGCAGAGCGGGGAGTCCGGCACGACCCGTTCGGGCCAGCCCTCCGCCACGACCCCTGCGGCCGCCCCCGACGCCTGCCTCAGAGCCGCGCTCGGGGAGCGGGCCTACGCCGAGATCTTCGTGCGGCGCAGCCGCCCGCCGGCGGCGGCCGAGAACGGGAAGATCGCCGC
>VGCB01000704.1 GCA_016870235.1 Actinomycetota bacterium
CGAGGCGATCCGCTTCGCGCCGCAGGCGCTCGCGCGACCCCGCTGGCTCCTCGGCTTCGTCCGCGACGGGATGCCGCCGCCGACCGTCGCCATGGCGCTGGGCGCGGACGGGCGCCCGCTGACCCGCTTCGACGGCGGGATCCGGAGCATGTACACGGAGACCCCGCGCTGGGAGGACATCCCGCGGCTCCGAGAGCTCTGGCCGGGGCCGCTGATCGTCAAGGGGATCCTGCGGCCCGACGACGCGCGGCGGGCGGTCGCCGAGGGGGTCGACGCGATCGTCGTCTCCAACCACGGCGGCAACTACCTCGACGGCAGCATGCCCTCGCTGCGGGCGCTGCCGGACGTCGTCGACGCGGTCGGCGGCGAGGTCGAGATCCTGTTCGACAGCGGCATCCGGCGGGGCGTCGACGTGCTGCGGGCGCTCGCGCTCGGCGCCCGGGCCGTGCTCGTCGGGCGCGCGTACGTGTGGCCGCTGCTCGCCGCGGGCGAGCCCGGCGTCCGCCACATCCTCGAGCTCTTCCGGCGCCAGATCGACGACGGCCTCGCGTACCTCGGCGTCCGCTCGCTCGACGAGCTCGACCCGTCGTTCCTCGAGATCGGCTGGGACCGGCATGCGGCGACGGCGGACCCGACCAGGAGCTGAGGTGGCGGACCTGCTACGCCTCGAGGCGGTCGACCTCCACGCCTGCGGCGAGCCGGGGCGGGTGATCGTCGGCGGCGTCGACGACGTCCCGGGCGCGTCGATCTTCGAGAAGATGGCGTACCTGCGCGAGCACCGCGACGGGATCCGGAAGCTGATGCTCCGCGAGCCGCGCGGCTACCCGGCTGCGAACTGCAATCTCGTGCTGCCGCCGTGCCACCCCGACGCCGACGCCGGCTTCGTGATCATGGAGCAGGTCGAGTACCCGGGCATGTCGGGGACGAACACGATCTGCGTGGTCACGGCGCTGATCGAGACCGGCCGGATCGCGGCCGTCGAGCCGGTGACGGAGCTGACGCTCGAGACCCCGGCAGGCCTGATTCGCGTCCGCGCCGAGGTGCGCGACGACAAGGTGGTCTCCGTCACCTTCCGGAACGTCCCCGCGTTCGCCGTTCACCTCGACATGCCGATCGAGGTGCCGACGCTCGGCACGGTGACGGTCGACGTCGCCTGGGGCGGGATGTTCTACGTGCTGACCGACGCCTCGGTGCTCGACGTGGAGCTCGTGGCGGAAAACGGCGCCGAGATCGCGCGGGTCTGCGAGATCGTGAAGAAGGCGGCGCAGGAGCAGCTGCCGGTCGAGCACCCGGAGAACCCGGGGCTCGGCGGGATCACCATCGGGCAGCTGTACGGGCCGTCGCCGGCTCCCGGCGTCTCGCGGCGGAACGGCGTCGTCGTCTCGACCGGCGAGGTCGCCTGGAACCGGCCGGACACGTGGACGGGCGCGCTCGACCGCTCGCCGTGCGGCACGGGCACGTGCGCGGCGATGGCGTGCCTGCACGCGAAGGGCCTGCTCGGCCTGGAGGAGGACTTCGTCCACGAGAGCGTGATCGGCACGCGCTTCACCGGGCGGCTCGT
>VGCB01000705.1 GCA_016870235.1 Actinomycetota bacterium
GAGCCCGATCGCGAGCCCGGAGGCGAGGCCGACGCGCCGCGGCAGGTAGAGCTGGCTGAGGACGAGGGTGACGCCGAACGTCCCCACCACGCACATGCCGACGAGGGCGAGCGCAATGACGCCGATCGGGCCGCCGACGAGCAGGAAGAGGAGAATCAGCGGGGTCAACGCCGCCTGCGTGACGATCATCGTGCGGCGCAGGCCGACCCGATCGCCCACCCGCCCGACGAGGATGGTGCCGATCGCGCCGGTCAGCAGCATCGCGGAGAGGAGGTGGTTCCCGTCCGCTTCCGAGTGCCCGCGCGAGACCCACCACAGCGGGACGAACGTGATCAGGCCGAACCACGCGAGGCTCCGGATCGCGATCACCGCCGCCAGGATCGCCATCGCGCCCCAGCGGTCGTCGCTTGCGCCCTCTCGCACCGGCGGCGCCGCGGCGGCGGCGGTGTCGAGCGTGCGCAGCCGCGGGGTCGTCCGGACGACGAGCACGATCAGCAAGAGCACCGGCACGAGCGAGATCAGCGCGCCCTCGAGCCCGAGCCAGACGATGAACGGCGTCGCGATCAGGGGGCCGAGTCCGTATCCGAGGTTCCCGCCGATGCTGAAGAGCGACATCCCCTTCGCGCGCTCCGTGCCGCTCGCGAACGCGGCGAACTTGGCGCCCTCGGGGTGGTAGGCGGCGATCCCGATGCCGGCGATCGTGACCGCGACCACGACGACCGCATAGACGGGCACGACGGCAGCGGCCGCGACGCCGGCGCCGGCGACGGCGAGGCCGACGGGAAGGAGCCAGAGCGCGCCTCGCCGGTCGGAGACGATGCCGAAGAGCGGCTGTACGACGGACGAGGAGAGCGTCACCGCGAGCATCAGCACGGCCGCCAGCGTGTAGCTGAGGTCGAACCGCAGGACGAGGAACGGCAGCATCGCCGGCACCATCCCCTGCGCGAAGTCGACCGCCAGGTGGCCGCCCGAGAGGACGCCCATGGCACGGTGGTCGAGTGACGATCGCACCGACGCAGCGTACGCCCCCGGGAGGCCGGGCGGCGCTATGGTCGCTGCGTGAGACGCCGGGGAAGGTGGATCGGAGTCGCGCTCGTCGCTTCCGCCCTCGCCGCGGTCGTCGCCGCCCCCGCCCGCTCCCACGTCGCCTTCTCGCCCGCGACCCTCGGTGTCGGCACGGCCACCCGACTCCAGGCCGAGGTCCCGAACGAGCGCCCCGAGCAGGCGACGACCCGGGTCTCACTGCGGTTCCCGGCGGGGTTCTCCGTCGATCCTTCGCAGCCACCGGCGGGCTGGACGGTCTCGCGCGCAGGCCGCTCGGTGACCTGGGAAGGCGGTCGCCTCGCCGGCGAGGGCGCCGTCACGTTCCCGATCGACGTCACGGCAGACGTCGCCGCCGGCACCTACGAGGTGAAGCTCGTGCAGGGGTACGACGACGGTGCGTCGGTGCCGACGACGACGCGACTCACGGTCCTGCCCGCGCTCGGTGAGGCGGCGCCGAAGCAGCACGTCGGCCGCGCAATCGCAGCCGCGGCAGCAGGCCTGGTTGTCGT
>VGCB01000706.1 GCA_016870235.1 Actinomycetota bacterium
AGGTGCGACTGATCCATCGTCCCGATTCGAACCGCGAGGAGGTGACGCCGACGCCGACAACGCGTTGAGCATCAGGCGAGGATGACGCGCTCAGCCTCGTACACCACCTTGACGGACGCGACCCTCCTCCTCCTTGGTCGACCATACAGTGACTTGACGATAAGTATCTCGATATCAAGAAGAGGACCGTAGAGGGATAATGCCAGGCCGCTGCCTTGACGTCAAGAATCTCGCCGACGACAATGTTTCCGTGCCCCCATCCCCGCGGCAGGACAGGATCGACTCTTGGCTCGCCGAGCACGCGGCCGAGCTGCCGAACATCGACCTCACGGTCGAGGGTGTCGTCGATCGCCTCTTCTCGCTGCGGCGGCACCTCCAGCGATCGATGGACGCGACGCTTGCCGGCCTCGGCCTCACCTGGGAGGACTTCAAAGTCCTGTCCACGCTGGGGATATCGCCTTCGCGACGGCGCTCCGCGGGGGAGCTCGCGCGGAAGCTCGAGATCACGTCGGGCTCGATGACCAACCGCATCGACCGCCTCGAAGCAGCCGGTCTCGTCCGCCGCGTCCCCAATCCCGACGACCGCCGCGGCGTGCTCGTCGAGCTGACCTCGGAGGGTCTCGCGGCGTGGCAGCGCTCTGTCGAGGTCCAGGCCGGCCGTGAGCAGGAGATCGCCACCGCCGCGCTCGAGCGCGACGAGCTGGAGCAGTTGAACGGCTACCTCCGCCGGCTGATGCTCGTCTTCGAGGATGCAGGTGGGGAGGCCGACGCCGCGGACGCCTGACCGGCGTCAGTTGACGGCGGGGTCGACCGGCATGCGGGCGAGCAGCACGTATCGGCCGCCCATCCTCTGCAGGACGCGCGACCACAGCCCGTCGGGCTCGTCGCAGAAGACGTCTTCGACCGCCGCGTCGGTCACGATCCACGCGTCCTCGTCGATCTCGCCCTCGAGCTGCCCCGGCGACCAGCCCGCGTACCCGGCGAAGACGCGCACCCGGGGGACGACCCCGAGATCCTCGTCCTCCTCGACCGTCGACGGGAGGAACCCGACGGAGCCGACGACGATCGACCCCGCCTTTTCGGGCGACTCGAACTCCCCGAGGACGACAATCGCCTGCGGCTGCACCGGGCCGCCGACGTGGACGAGCTCATTATCGGCGACGAAGGCTGCGAGCGGAGGGACCGCCTCCGCGACCGAGACGGGCGATGGGCGGTTGAGGACGAGCCCCATCGCGCCCTCTTCGGAGTGCTCGCCCACGAGCACGACGGAGCGCCTGAAGTTCGGGTCGAGGAGCGACGGGGAGGCGACGAGGAGCGAGCCGCGCAGGGTGTCCATCCCGCCATTCTGGCGACACCGCGACGTCGGCGGGACGAGTTCGGTCCGCGTCGAGGACGGGGACGGGCATCCTGAGCGGGTGAGCGCGATGATCGTCGATGCGGAGAACGTGCGTCGGTCGCTCTGGCCCAACCTGGGCCGGGACGACCTCGTCGCGCTGTGCGGGGCCCGGGCTGCGGCCGAGGGTGTCGACGTCATCGTGGTGTTCGACGGGCC
>VGCB01000707.1 GCA_016870235.1 Actinomycetota bacterium
AAGCCGCCGTCGCAGACGATCGTCTGCCCGGTGATGTACGTCGCCGTGTCGGCGAGGAAGAACACCGTCTCGGCGAGCTCGGACGGCCTTCCCAACCGTCCCATCGGGATCCGCTTCTCGAACGTCGAAGGATCGAGCATCCCGCGCTCGACGTTCTCGGTCAGGATGTCGGTCTCGATCACCCCGGGTGCGACGGCGTTGACGCGGATCCCGTCGCCGACCCACTCCATCGCGAGGTCGCGCGTCATCGCGGAGATGCCGCCCTTCGCGGCTGCGTACGACGCGCGCTTGCCGTAGCCGAGGATCGCCGCGATCGAGGCGACGTTGACGATCGCGCCCCCCTGGCGGGCAAGCAGCGGGTACGCGAACTTCGAGCACCGGAAGGTGCCGCCGAGGTGGATGTCGATCATCCGCTGCCACTCGTCCTCACCGACGTCGACCGTCGCCTCGGGACGGCTGATGCCGGCGTTGTTGACGAGGACGTCGAGGCGCCCGAGCTCGCGGTCGACGCGCGTGAAGGCCTCCTCCACCGCCGCGGGATCGCGTACGTCGAGCTGCCAGCCGAAGGCGCCTTCGCCGATCTGCGCTGCCGCAGCCGTGGCGCCGTCGCCGTTGACGTCGGTGACGACGACCCGGTATCCGCCCTCGGCGAGCCGGACGGCGTCCGCGTACCCGAGTCCCTGCGCGGCGCCCGTGACGAGCGCGATCTTCCGTTCGGCCATGGCGCGAGCCTACAGCAGCCGGAATAGGGTTGGGGCGTGGCGTACCCGCTGCTCTTCTCGCCGCTCGAGCTGGGGCCGCTGCGGCTCCGCAACCGCGTCGTCATGTCTGCGATGACGACCGGCTTCGGCTTCGAGCAAGGCGTCCCCGACGAGACGATGGCGGCGTACCTCCGGGCCCGGAGCGGCGGCGTGGCGATGACGACCGTGGCCTTCGGGGCCGTCTCGCCGGAGGGCCGGGTCGAGGAGAGACTGCCGTGGATGTGGCGGCCCGACGCGGCGGCCGCGATCGCGCCGCTCGCCGCCGCCATCCACGCCGGCGGCGCGCTCGCCTGCCTGCAGCTCGGCCACGGCGGCCGGCAGGTGTCGCCGGCCGTGACGGGGCAGGAGCCGGTGGCGCCGTCGGCCGTGCCGCCGCGCGCGCACGTCAAGCAGGCGCCGAGGGCGCTCACTCTCTCGGAGGTCGAGGAGATCGTCGAGCGCTTCGGCCGGGCCGCCGGCGACGCGCAGGACGCGGGCTTCGACTGCGTCGAGGTCCACGCCGGCCACGGCTACCTCTTCCACCAGTTCCTCTCGGCCGAGGCGAACCTGCGAGACGACCGCTACGGCGGGCGCACCGTGGCCGAGCGCGCGCGCTTCCTCGGCGACGTCGTCGCTTCGATCCGCTCCGAAGCGCCTGGGATCGCCGTCGTCGTCCGCCTCAACGGCTCCGATCTCGTCCCGGGTGGAAGTGGCCCGGAGGAGGCGACGGAGGCGGCCCGCGCCGCCGTCGCGGGCGGCGCCCACGGCGTCATCGTCGCCGCCGGCGTCTATGGCTCCGTGCCGGACACG
>VGCB01000708.1 GCA_016870235.1 Actinomycetota bacterium
CTTCGCCGCCGACGCGAGCGGCGCTTCCACGAACGCTCGCACCGCCGCGATCGTCTCGGCGAGGGTGCCGGCATCGCGGACGCCAGCCTTGCGCACGAAGCCCGACCACTGCGTCTTCTTCGTGGCGTCATCAGCGAACGTCGCCGTGAGCGCGACCGGCGTGGTCGTCGGCAGGGCCGTCTTTCGGCGCTCGAAGGTCGCGCGGATCGCACGCGCAAGCAGCGTCCCGTCGAAGTCGAAGTCCCGCGCGAGCACGGCGATGTCGTAGAAGTCCTTCATCCGGCTGTTGGCCAAGCCGAGCTGCACCATCGCCTCGAGCTTCTCGGCGACGACGGTCTCTCGCGGGTAGGCGCGCAGACGCGGCGCCGGGAAGTCGAGCAGCGGCGGGAACTCGACGACGCTTGCCTCCGGCGTGATCGCGTCGCCGAATCCGACGTCCACTTGCAGGCGCACCTGCGCGTTCGTGATGCGGGCGACGAGCTCGACGCGAACGCCGCCGTACTCCTGCTCCTCGCGGATGAGGCCGACCGCGAGGGACCCGAGGTCGAAGCGCACGCCGTCGTCGGCCACGTCGAGCGCGAGCACCTCGGCGAAGACCTCGCGCACGTGGTCGACGCCCGGATCGCCGAAGCCGAGCAGGTCGAGGTCGCGGGTCGCTCGATGCGGCTTGCCGGTCCAGAGCGTGAAGAGCGCCGCGCCCTTCAGCACGAACCGCTGTTCGTGCCTCGACGACGCGAGCCGGAAGAGCAGCCGCTCGTTCGCGTACCGCGTGAGCACGAGCTGGAAGTCCTCGCCCCGCTCGCGGGCGACACGGAGCAGGCGTGCGCGCACCGACGCGCCGATGTCCTTGGGCGGCGTTTTCGTCATGCGAGCGCCTCCAGGTACGGGCGCATGAACGCGTAGATGCGATCGGCGCGGGCGGCCTCGACGAGCGCATCGATGCTGCCCTTGCGCTTCCGCAGGTAATCTTTGAGCGCCGCGAGCGCGACCTCGAGCCCGACGTGCCGGCGGAAGCGGAAGCAGTCGGCAACAGTCTTCGCGGGCGTGGTGACCTGCACCTTCACGCCGTCGATGACGCGTGTCTCGACGCCATGCTCCAGGGCTTTCCTGCTCGCGCGAACGACCTCGAGCGTCGGCGTGGTGAGCGTGGGCATGCGTGCGTGCCGGTCGATGAGCACCCAGACAGCGTGCGGGACCTCAGTCGTCAGGCCGTGGACCTGCAGCGCGCTGAGCAGGCAGATGACTGCGTGCGGGACACGCTTGCTCACCTCGGCAAGCGAGCTCAGCTCGGTCACGGGCGCATCGGCGAGCCGGTAGAGCCCGCGGTCCACCTGCTCGAGCAAACCGCGGTCGCAGAGCCGCTTGAGGTAGGCCCGAGGGATGCCCGCGTCATCGAGGTCGCGAGCGCGCACCGGCCCCTTCCGGGCGAGCCGGAGGAGCGTCGTGGTCTTGGTCGGGGCGGCGGGTCGCATGATACGCAACGGTGTCCCGCGTTCTCTAGGACAGACGATTCGTATCACGCGACGCTGAAGCTTTCAAGTCCT
>VGCB01000709.1 GCA_016870235.1 Actinomycetota bacterium
TTGTTCGACGAGGAGGGCCGGATCCCGGTGGGAACCTGCGGCGTGCGTCTGCCGCAGCGCTGATTCCGGCGCGTCCGGTCTACTCGACGTAGCCGAGCATCTTCAGCTTCTCGCGTCGCTCGGGATCCGCTTCGTCGGCGACGATTCCTTGCGCGGGCTTGCCGCGCGCAGTCTCGGCCTTCAGGGAGAGGTCGCGGTACCCCGTCGCTTCCTGCGCGAGCGCCGCGAGGTCCGGCCGGCTCTCGGCGGGAATCGGCTTGCTCTCGTTCGGATCGGTCGTCAGGTCGAAGCAACGGACCGTGCCCTTGTCGGCGACCATGCACTTCGCGTTGCCCGCACGCGCGACGAACCAGCGGGTCTTGTGCGTGATGATCGACGGCGGCACCTCGCCGAAGACGATCTCGCGCTCGATCTGTGCTCCCTCGAGCAGCGGTACGAGGCTTAGCCCGTCGACGGCGGCGGTCGCCTTCGTGCTCGTCAAGGCCAGGATGGTCGGTACGACGTCGACCAGCGACACCGGCGCTTCGATCTCGAGCCCGGCGGGAACGACGCCCGGCCAGCGGAAGAACATCGGAACGTGCATCACCTCGTCGTAGAGCTGCGAGTGCGTGACGGCGCCGTGCTCCTGGAACTCCTCGCCGTGGTCCGCGGTGATCACGAGGAGCAGCTCTTCGGGCGGCCCCAGCGCGGTGAGCTTCGCCAGGAAGTCGGCGAGGAGGCGATCGAGATGACGGATCTCGCGCTCGTACGCGCGCTTGGGCAGGCCGGGGCCGGCGGGTGAGGGCGCGCCCGCGAACGCCTCCTCGGTGTACTCCGGCGGAATGTACGGCGAGTGGACCTCGTAGGTGTGCACGAAGAGGAAGTAGGGCTCGTCTCCCTGCCGCTCTGCCCACTCGATCGCGCGACCGAACGTACCCTCGGCGTCGCCGCCGCCGCTCTTCACGTCCTTGTTCTCGAAGTAGCGAGCGAAGCCGCGGCGGAACCCGGCCTTCGCGCTGAGAAGCGCGTCCTCCGTGAAGGCGGCCGTCTCGTAGCCGCCGAGTCGCATCTGCTCGGCGAGCGTCGGCAGGGCCTCGTCGAGCGGTGCGCTGCCGCGGACCTGATGCTTCGCCGGGTAGAGGCCCGTCAGCATGCTCATGTGCGAGCCGAGCGTGTTCGAGAAGGTCGTGAACGCGCGCAAGAAGAGCGTCCCTTCCTCGATGAGCTTCGTGAACGAGGGAGTGGTGTCGAGCTCGTAGCCGTACGCGCTCATGCTGCGCGTCCGCAGGGTGTCGAGCGAGATCAGCACGACGCGCCGCGCGTGCCGGCGCTCGGCCTGCTCGGGGCGAAGGATCGTCGGATCGCCCCATACGGGCAGCGACGGCCGGACGTCCTCGCGATTCGCGGGCAACGTCTTGAACTCGAGGCGGAACGGCTTCTCGCCGAGGTCGGGGAGCGGCACGTCGAGCTGGTGCCAGCCGCGGTCCTGCTCGCGCCTGGCGGGGTCGAGCATGCGGCGCGCGAGGCGGGTGCGCTTCTCGCGCCCGTCCTCCATCTCGATG
>VGCB01000710.1 GCA_016870235.1 Actinomycetota bacterium
TCGAGCGGTTCCTGACGCGGTAGCGCATCGCCTGCGCCTCGGCCGCCGCAGGCCTCCCGGTCGGTCCGCATCTCGCCTGGGCCGGGCTCGCCGGCCGCGTCGAAGACCGGCGCCTGCTCGCGCACCGGTGATTCACCGGCCCGTGGCGCTCGGGGGCGCTCGGAGACGGCTGCGCGGCCGAGAGCTGCGCGTCGGCAGGTCGCTCGCCTGTGGGGCCGCCCGCCTCGCGGACGGCGGTCGACCGTCACGAGGACAGGTGGGTGCCTTCGACGAGGCCGCGCCAGTGCTGAACGAGATCGGCGTGGTCAGCGACGAGGCCGCGCTTCGCGAGCCAGCGGTCGACGATCGTCCAGTCGAACGTCGGGCTCTCGAGCTGTGGCGCCAGCCAGAGCACGAACGGGGCAAGGTCGGCGTTCGGTAGCCGATTGCGGCGGGCGACGCTCTCGGCGATGCCGAGGTAGGTCGACGACGTCATGCCGGGTCGCCGGGCGTACGCACCGCCTCCTCCGGCTCCCGCACGGCGGGGCTCTCCGGAGCGGCGTCCGCCGCGGCTGCCAGCCGCTCCTCCTTGCGCCGTTGCTTCTCGGCGCGCTTGTCGCGCTGGGCCTGCTCTCGTGCGCGCTTCGCCATCGTCAACTGCTGCTTCGATCGTGATGCCATGTGAGCCCTTTCTGTGGTGGGCGGCTGCCGCTCAGGGGCCGGCGCCGCGCACGACGGACGCCTCGACGATCCAGCGCTTCTGGATCCAGGAGCCCTCCTCCGTCTCGATCCAGTCCTCGAGGCGGTCGAGCGCGTTGCCGATGGAGCCGGTGCGGGTGCCGAGCGCGAGGTGGTGGACGTCCCCGGTGAGCAGCCGTACGCGGAGACGGATCGCCTCCCCGGCGACGAGGCGGAGCCTCTCCGGCGGATCGGCGAGCGCGCCGTCCGTGTGTTCGCCATCCATCGGTCCCGGCTCCTCGCGTGGCTCGCGAACGGGACGAGAGGGCGTCGGGGCGACGCAGTCTCACACTCGTTCTGGTTTGACTCGACCCTAGCACCGGGGAGCCCCGGAGCGAGCCAGGACGAGGACGACGTCCACCGCGTCGGCCGCACCGGCCGAGCCGGCCCGTCCGGCACGTCGCAGGCCCGACGACCTACCGCGGACCGAACCTCTGGATGCGCATGCCGTTCCAGACGTCGCCGATGAACACGCTCCTGTCCCCGGCGACCGCGATCGAGTGGCCCCAGGACGTCTGCCCGTCGGAGCCCGGTGCAGAGCACGGTTAACATCTCGAGCGAGCGCGAAGTCTCACGGTGTACGCAGGAGCGTCGTCGCGAGGTGACGCAACCCCATCGAAGCCGAGGAATGCGGCCCGGAAGGAGGAGCAAGATGTCGAGCACGACGCTTCCCGATGTGAGCGAGCAGGAGCTCGACGCGGCGGCGAGCAACGACGTGATCGGGAGTCATCTGCTCCTCGAGAACGACCACGTGCGCGTCGGGGACATCACGCTCGCTCCCGGTGAGCGGCTGCCGTTCCACTGCCACACGACGAC
>VGCB01000711.1 GCA_016870235.1 Actinomycetota bacterium
AGGAACGCGACGAGCACGACCGCGAACGGGTTGTAGCGGGCGAGGGCCGCGATCACGATCCCGGCGTACCCGTAGCCCGACTGGTCGAGGCCGCGCGGGTCGAGCTGGTGGCGGAAGTCGCCCATCTGGCTCGCGCCGCCGATGCCGGCGATCGCGCCGGAGAGCCCCATCACGGCGAGGATCTTCCGTCGCGTCCGCATGCCGGCGTAGCGCGCTGCGCGCGGCGAGTCGCCGATCACGCGCGCCTCGAAGCCGAAGCGCGTGCGGCTGTACAGCACCCAGGCGAGCGTGACGACGACGAGGCCGAGGACGAGGCCGAACGGCACCGAGAGGCTGCCGAGCTCGATCACGGGCCAGAACGAGTCGTCGGGGAGGATCTTCCCGGACGGGAACACCTGCGCGTCGGGCGTCGACGTGTCGCGCCAGTAGGAGAGGCTGTCGAAGATCAGGTAGGTGAGGAAGAGCGAGGCGACGTAGTTGAGCATCAGCGAGGTGATGATCTCGTTCGTCTTCGCGTAGGCCCGCAGGAGCGCCGGGATCAGCGACCAGAGGAGGCCGAAGAGCGCGCCGGCCGCCACCATCGCCACGATCTGGAACGCCTGACCGCTGTTCCCGAGCACGAGCGCGATCCCCGAGGCGCCGACCGTGCCGAGCAGGAGCTGTCCCTCGGCGCCGATGTTGAAGAGCTGGATGCGGAAGGCGACCGCGGCGGCGAGACCGGTGAAGAGGAGCGGGGTCATCGCGATCAGGGTCTGCTCGATCGCGCCGCTCGCGAAGAAGGCCGAGTCGACGAGCTTGCGGTAGGTCGCGACCGGATCGTGGCCGGTGGCGCCGAGCACGGCCGCGCCCGCGAGGAAGGCGACGGCGAGCGATGCGATCGGGACCGCGACCGAGAGCCGGCGGGGCTGCGCGAGCCTGCGCTCGAAGCGGACCTCGACCGGGATCACGCCGCCCCCGCCATCCAGAGTCCGAGCTGCTCGACCGACGCCGCGTCGACCGCGACCTCGCCGGCGATCGCCCCCTCGTACATCACGCACACCCGGTCCGCCAGCGCGAGGATCTCGTCGAGGTCCTCGCTGATCAGGAGGACGGCGACGCCCCGCTCGGCGATCCCGCGCAGGTAGCCGTGCACGGTCTCGATCGCGCCGACGTCGAGCCCCCGCGTCGGCGCCGCGACGACGAGCACGCGCGGATCGGCTGCGAACTCGCGGCCGAGGACGACCTTCTGCAGGTTGCCGCCCGACAGCTGACGGGCAGGGATCGACGCGCTCGGCGTGCGGACGTCGTAGTCGGCGATCAGCGTCGCCGCGCGCTCTCGGATCGCGCCGAGCCGGAGCAGGGGACCGCGGGAGAAGCGGCGGCCGCGGTAGTCCTTGAGGACGGTGTTGGACGAGATCGGGAGACCGGCGGCCACGCCCGTGTGGAGCCGGTCATCCGGAACGTGCGCGACCCCGCTCGCGATCGCGTGGCGCGGGTCGCCGCTCCGCAGCCGGGCGCCGCCGACCGAGACCGTGCCGCCCGAGACC
>VGCB01000712.1 GCA_016870235.1 Actinomycetota bacterium
CGCCGATGGGCCTCCGCCCCGAGTGGAATCTCGACAAGGCACTCACGATCGCCGGGAGCTGGAGGACGAGGACTGATCCGAAGGCACCGTCGAATCCGTGTCGACCCGGAGAAGACCATGTGCGAGGATGCCTCGGTGAGCGAACGCTGGCAGAAAGGCCTCGAGGCGTACGCGAGCCAGTTCGGGATCGAGCCGGGGCAGGTCTGGGAGCACATGTCGGGCGTCGTCGGCGAGCGGATGGCGACCGAGGCGATCGAGTCCGCCGCCGGTGCCTGGGTCGACGACTGCCTCGACCTGCGGGTGCGGTCGTTGATCGTGCTGACGGCGCTGATCGTGCAGGGCGGTGTGGAGGCGCGGATGCGCGGGCACGTGCGCTGGGCGGTCGACCACGGCGCGACGCGTGAGGAGCTCGAGGCGATGTGCGCCCTGATCGCCGTCTACGCCGGCTATCCGAAGGCGTCGGTGGGCGTCGAGGTCGTGCGCGACGAGCTCGACCGGCTCGAGGCGGGCGGGTCCGTCTGACCGAGCCCGCCGGGATCGCGCGAGCGGTCGCCGTTCGCCTCGCGAACGGCCGGCGCGGCAGCAAAGGCGCCGACGAAGAAGGAGGATGCCGACGTCCTCGTTCTGAGGTTCGGTGTTGCCGCAAAGGCGGTGAACCGGCGGTCGACGTCAGGACTCACCCAGGACGCAGAACCTCGGCCGGCGTGAGGGAGATTACCAGTCGCGGCAGCGGGATCGCCTCGTCTCCCCGGTGGCTGCGGACGGCGCGGTATCCATTTACGCCGGGCGAGGTGTGGACAACGACCTCGTCGGCGACGAGGTCGACGACCCAGTAGGTCTCTGCGCCCCAGCACGCGTAGGCGAGGGCTTTGCCACCGCGATCCCACGCGACGCTCGTACGGGCGACCTCGACGACGAGGATGACATCTGCAGGTGCGGGCCAGGTCAACTCCCGTGACGGTGGGTCGACGACGAAGACGTCCGGCTCGAGATACGCGTGCTCGCCGATCGGAAGCGTCGTATTCGAGGCGATCATGTGCCCTTCCGGGTACAGCCGCGTGAGCCGGTTCGACAGTGTCGTCGTGACGTGAAAATGGTCGAGCCCCTCCGGGCTCATCCCGACGAGCGCCCCGTCGACGAGCTCGACGCGCTCGGACTCGTCGATGATGCCCACCTCGGCCATTCGGATCAGCTCGTCGACCGTGAGGCGGCGGGCAGGAAGCGTCGAGAGCTCCATGGTCATCGACACGAAACATACCCCCTCTCCATCCGAGTCTCGGCGCTCGCATGCGCCGATGTTAACAAAATAGAGTACACGGGATACTGTCGAGGCAACGCTTCTGCTCTCCAGGAGGACGACTGGGCGCCCGGTGCCGGCCGAGGCAGAGACGACCATCGGGGGGGGGGAAGTCGGTGAAGCCGGGTCTTGTCGCCTCAGCGAAGACTGAGACGCTCCAGCACGTCCGCCGCCGTCGCCGCCTCGGCCGTCCACGTCGCGAGCGCATCCACGTAGGCGTCGAACA
>VGCB01000713.1 GCA_016870235.1 Actinomycetota bacterium
GCGAGGGGCAGCGTCATCAGGCACGCGAGGCCTTGCATCCGCATCATCACGGGCAGCGCGCCGTAGCGCTGCTGCAACGGCACGGCAACGGTGATCGCGACCGCGTAGAGCACGACGGCGACCAGGAGCAGGACGATCCCGAGGACGCTCGACCCGCCTTCGCCGAGCGTCGGTAGTGCAACGACGACGACGCCCCCGAGACCGAGGAGGAGACCTGCGGTCTGGCGCAGACGCGGCAACCGGCGCAGGAGGACGACGGCGAGGATCGCCGTGAAGACGGGAAACCCCGCGTTGATCACGCCTGTGACCCCCGAGTCGACCCACTGCTCGGCGACCGGGAAGAGCGTGAAGGGAATGGCCATCCAGACGAGCGCGAGCAGGGCGATGCGCGGAAGATCGGAGCGATCCACGGGCCGCCGCGCCTTTCGCGCGACGGCGAGGACGGCGGTGCCGAGCGCGAGCCGGATCGCGGCGATGAGCGGCGGCGAGAAGTGATCGACGCCGACGGCGATGAAGTAGAACGAGCTTCCCCAGACGAGGCCGCAGAACCCGAAGAGCCCCCAGTCGATCGCTGCGAACGCGCCGGCCCGGCTGCCCTCGGCGGCGATCGCCGTGCGCCGAGCGGGGGCGATCGCGGTGCGTGAGAGCTCGTCCATAGCGATGAGAACGCCGCAGCGGGCGCGGGTGTGAGGCGCGCCCCGGCCCCCTGCACACTCTCCGACGCCAGTGTTCTGCAATGCCGGCTGCTGATCGGCTCGATCAGCAGCCGGAATCGTGCGGGGGCCCGAGCGCGAACGTCGCGTGCCGCCGCCACAGGCCTTCCTCGCCCTCGGTGAGCATCGTCACGGCGGAGACGGCAAAGGCAACGGGGAGGCCGGGGCCCAGCTCCTGCTCCGCCGCCCGGGCGAGCGCCGTCGCATCGTCGGCCTCGCCGATCGTGGCGTGCGGAACGGGGTCGTGCGAGGGGTCTCCGTACAGGGGATACGCCGGGAACGCTGCGCGGGCGGCCGCGATCAGGGCCTGGAACCGCTCGTCGGGCTCCGGCGCGAGCCAGACGTGACGCTCGAAGGCGCCAACGGCCGTGAGCGACGCCTCGAACGCCGGGACGGCCGCGAACGACGCCGTGGCGAGGCGAAGCACCTCCTCGTCGACGAGCGCGAGGGGCACGAACGGGAAGAGGACCGTGATGTGAAGGGGCAGGCCCCGCCCGACGGTCTCGCGCAGGTGACGACGACGGAAGGCACCTGCCACCGGCTCGGCGTCGTCGACGACCACGACGAGCGCGGTGCGATCTCCGCCGACGCCGGCCACCGCGGCTACCGGAACGCGTTTCGAAGGCGGCCGAAGAAGCCGCCCTCGTCCTCGCGGGCAGGCTCGGCGTACGCGGACTCGCCGAGCATCGCCTCGAGCCGCTCGAGCTCGCCACGCTGCTCCTCGGACAGCTGCGTCGGGACGCGGACGTCGACATGCACGTGGAGATCGCCTCGCCGGCTCGACTGGAGCGACGGCATCCCCTTGCC
>VGCB01000714.1 GCA_016870235.1 Actinomycetota bacterium
GTCGGCCACCTGCCGCCGCGGCTCCTCGGCGGCGAGATGGCGCTCGACGTCGACGCCGCGCGCGCCGCCGTGCAGACGATCGCCGACGCGGTGGGCCTCGACTCGGTCGCGGCGGCCGCAGAGGGGATTCTCGCGATCGTGAACGAGAACATGGCCGGGGCGCTCCGCGTCGTCTCGGTGCAGCGCGGCCACGACCCGCGCGACTTCGCCCTCGTCGCCTACGGCGGCGCCGGCCCGCTGCACGCGAACGCGGTCGCCAAGATCATGGGCTCCTTCCCGGTGCTCGTGCCGCCGGGCCCGGGGCTCCTCTGCGCGCTCGGCGACCTCGTCGCCGACTTCCGCGACGAGTTCGCGCGGACGTACATCCGCGTGCTCGAGGAGGCCGACCCGGCCGACGTGACGGGGATCCTGCAGGGGCTCGGTGCGCGCGCGAAGGAGTGGCTCGACGGAGAGGGGATCGCGGAGAAGGCGCGCAGCGTCTCCTACGTGGCCGACATGCGCTACCACGGCCAGGGCTACGAGATCCCCGTGTCGCTCGACGCGGCCGAGGTCGACGCAGCGGGCCTCGCGGCGCTCGACGAGCGGTTCAACGCCCTGCACGAGCAGCTCTACGGCTTCCGGATGCACCACACCCGGAGCGAGATCGTCAACCTGCGCGCGATCGGCTTCGGCTCGGTGCCGAAGGTCGACTTGCCGAAGGGGAAGAAGAAGAATGGCGACGCAGCCGCCGCCGTGATCGAGGAGCACGAGATCGTCTTCGAGGGCGGCCGCCACGCGACGAAGATCTACGACCGCGGCCGGCTCACGCCCGGGATGAGCTTCGAGGGGCCGGCGATCGTGACCGAGTTCGACTCGACCACGGTCGTGCTGCCCGGCTACGTGGCCTCGGTCGACGAGGCGTTCAACATCCTCATCAACCCCGCCTAGCGAAGGGAGGGATCCAGAGATGGCAACCGTTCACGAGAAGCCGCGGATCGCCGAGATCCCGACCGACGTCGAGGTCGATCCGGTCACGCTCGACATCATCGAGGGCGCGCTCAAGAGCGCCCGGTTCGAGATGGACGCCGTGCTCTTCCGCTCCGCGATGAGCCCGGTCATCCGCGAGCAGCACGACGAGTTCCCGATGATCACCGACCCGAAGGGCCGCATGATCGTCGGTCAGTTCGGCGCCTACATCAACGAGATGATGGAGGAGTGGGACCGGGGCATCTATCCCGGCGACGTGATCCTCACGTCCGACCCGTTCAAGTGCTCCGCCTCGATCTCGCACACGAACGACTGGCTCGTGCTCGTGCCGATCTTCTACGACGACGAGCTCGTCGGCTGGGCCAGCCAGTTCGGCCACATGATGGACTGCGGCGGCCCGCTGCCGGGCTCGCTGCCGACGGGCGCGCGCACGATCTTCGAGGAGGGCCTGATCATCCCGCCGCTCAAGATCGTCGAGCGCGGCGAGGTGCAGCAGGACGTCCTCGGCCTGATCCTCAACAACATGCGGCTGCCGGAGATGAACCGGGCCGAC
>VGCB01000715.1 GCA_016870235.1 Actinomycetota bacterium
GCGTGGGCGAGGGCACGTCGCCCCCGAGCGACCACGCTGGGAGCGCCGAGTATCGCGCGCATCTCGCCGTCGTGGCGACGCGGAGGGCCCTCGAGCAGGCAGCCGCCTGATCGGGCGCGCGGTCGGCACGAATCCGGAGCGGATCCGGAACGGATTCGGCACAGAGCGCGACAGACACGCAACACGTCCCCGAATAGACTCGATGTCATTGGGGAGGAGGCCGGTGGCCCAGGGACAGTGTCCGAAACGGCCACTGTCCCCTTCGGACGGTCTGACCGCGCGTCCCACCGGCGCCGGCACCGTCGCCGGATCGCGGAAGGCCGTCGTCGAGACAGCGCCGGCCCGGCGACGCCGACCACCGCCGCGCGGCGACAAGCGATCGCGGCGCGCCCTAGCCCAGCGCGTCGAGCGCCTCGACCAGCACCGCGTCGGGCGTCGCGCCCTCGCAGATCAGTCGATGGCGGAGCACGAAAGGGGCGACGTTGCGCACGTCCTCGTGAGTCACCTCGTCGCGTCCGTCGAGCCGCGCGTTCGCCTTCGCCGCCGCAAGCAGGTGGAAGGCCGACCTCGAGCTCGCGCCGAGCACCACGCCCGGCATCTCACGCGTCGTCCGGACGAGGCCGACGATGTGCTCCGCGATCTCGTCCGGCACGGTCGTGCTGTCGAGCTCGATCCGCGCACGGTCGAGCCCTGCGAGCCCGACGAGCGGCCGGATCTCGCCGAGCGTGTCGGGGGCGATGCCGGTGTGGACGAGCTTGAGCATCTCCAGCTCGTGCTCGGCGTCGCAGCAGTCGAGCGTGATCTTGAACAGGAACCGGTCGAGCTGGGACTCCGGGAGCGGGAAGATCCCCTCGTGCTCCCATGGGTTCTGCGTCGCGATCACGAGGAACGGGTCCGGGAGCCGGTGCGTCTGGCCGTCGACCGTGACGGTGCGCTCCTGCATCGCCTCGAGCAGCAACGCCTGCGTGCGCGGAGGCGTGCGGTTGATCTCGTCCGCGAGCAGGATGTTCGTGAACACCGCGCCTGCTGGAACACGATCTCGCCGAACTTCTTCTCGTAGCGGCCGGTGATCTCGTCGGGCATCGTGTCCGGCGTGAACTGGAGTCGCTTGAACTGCGCGCCGAGCACGTGCGCCATCGCGCGTCCGAGCATCGTCTTCGCGCTTCCCGGCGGGCCCTCGATCAGCACGTGCCCGCGGGCGATCGCGGCGATCAGGAGCAGCTCGACGGCCGCGTCCTGCCCGACGACGGCCTTCGCGACCTCCTCCTTGGCTGCCATGCGGAGCTCGCCCAGGCTCGTGAACGCCGGCTGGATGCGCCCCGCCACTCTCGATCGTTCCGCCATCCCGCCTCAGCCTAGTAGTCGACGACGCGCGGGCTGTCTGCCCCCCCTCAGGTGGAGGCGTCGAGGGAGCTCGTCACCGCCAAGCGGCGTCCGCGCGGCTCGATGAACACGGCGAGCACCGTGGCGAGGAGGCCGCAGCCGGCTCCGATCCAAAACACCGTCGCGAACGCCGC
>VGCB01000716.1 GCA_016870235.1 Actinomycetota bacterium
GAACCGGCGCAAGATCGAGGCGACCGTCGAGAACGCGCGGACGATGCTCGAGCTCGACCGTGAGCATCGCGGGTTCAAGCGCTATCTCCGCTCGTTCGACGACTTCGACTCCCTCTCCAGGGATCTCGTCAAGCGCTTCAAGTTCCTCGGCGAGATGGGCGCGTACTACTTCCTCTACGTCGTCGGGGAGGACGTCCCGCCGCGTGAGGAGTGCGGGCCGCCTGCGGCGCGGACGCCACGCCCGCGGAAGACCGGCGCATCCGTGAGGTAGAGCCGCGGGTCAGCCCGGGATCTCGATCTCGAGCTGGCGGAAGTCGGAGAGGCTCGAGACGCCGACGCCGGCCAGGCGGAGCGCACCGGGTCGGTCGCGGAGCCCGCGGTCGAGCAGGCGGGAGGCAACTTCGGCGATCCGCTCGGCCTCGTCGATCGGCGCCGACAACGTCGCCGAGCGGCTGCGGATCGAGAAGTCCGCGTAGCGCAGCTTCGCCGTCACCGTCCGGGCGACGAGGCCTGAGCGGCGCAGGCGGCCGCTGAGCTCCTCCGCCATCGCCCGCAGCGCGCGGTGCAGCTCCGCTCGATCGGTGAGGTCGCGATCGAATGTCTCCTCGACCGAGATCGACACCTGCTCCGCGTCGAGCTCGAGCTGGCGGGGATCGATCCCCTGCGCACGGTCGCGGAGCAGTCGTCCGACGGCGCCGGGCAGCACGGCGCGGAGCTCGAGGTCGTCGAGCGCGGCCAGCGCCCCGATCGTCGTCACGCCGGCTGCCGCCAGTCGCTCCTCGGCCCGCGGGCCCACGCCAGGGAGCCGGCGCGCCGGCAGCGGAGCGAGGAACCGGGCCTCGCTTCCCGGCGGCACGACGGTGATCCCTCCGGGCTTGCGGCGGTCAGAGGCGATCTTGCAGACGACCTTCGACGTCGAGACGCCGAGCGAGCACGTCAGCGACGTCGCCGCGCGCACCGCCACCTGGACCGCCTCCGCGACCGCACGGGCGCCCTGGAACTCGCCGACCACCGGCTCCAGGTCGAGGTAGCCCTCGTCGAGCCCGGTGCGCTCGACGCGCGGGACGACCTGCTCCACGGCCGCCCAGACCGTGCCCGAGTACTGCCGGTAGAGCGAATGGCGGGGCCGCACGAAGATCGCGTGCGGGCAGCGGCGGGCGGCCTCGGCCGAGCTCATCGCGGAGTGGATCCCGTAGACGCGCGCGGCGTAGCTCGCGGTCGCGACGACGCCCCGGCTGCGGGGGTCGCCGCCGACGACGAGCGGCTTGCCGCGGAGCGACGGGTCCTCGAGCTCCTCGACCGCGGCGAAGAACGCGTCCAGGTCGAGGTGCGCGAGAATGGGCATCGCACGGAGGCTACGGTTCGCGGATGATCGACGCCGCCCCGGTGCTCCCGCCGCCGATCGTCGAGCGCCCGGCGTCGTATGCGGTGTCGTACGGGATCGTCTCGGGCCGTGTCCCACCCGGCACCCGCCGTGTGGTCGTCCGTGCGGGCGGACGGGAGC